>NZ_JBQDKB010000006.1:0-70972 GCF_052094685.1 Marinobacter sp. | reverse complement strand
TGGGTGTTATGTGGGAGCCAACAGATTGGTTTAGCTGGGGGGCAAGCTATACCTCTGAAGCTGAAATGAACATGAAGGGCACCTTCGAGATTGAGTATACAGACGACTGGTCCGGGTTCTGGCAAAGTGTTAACGGGTCGGTTCTGGGTGCCATAACCTCGGCTATTCTTAGCCTGCCTTCCGGTGCGCCCCGCGAAGCGGGCAACGTTAGTATGGATTTGGTGTATCCCCAGCATTTTCAAACCGGCATCAGCGTGGATGTTCACCCAAAGCTGACGCTGAACGCCGATGTGGGCTGGACAGACTATAAACAGTGGGATGCCTTTTTGTTTCGCTTTGACCGAAATCTGGAATTCCTCAACGCAGCTCGCATTTTGTCTCCAGACAACGCCACTCCGAACACCCTCAAACTACCCTTGGGCTTTAAGAGCCAGTGGAACTGGGCCTTCGGGATGGAGTTTCATGCCTCATCACGGCTCGATCTGAGAGCCGGTGTTGAGATCCGGGATTCGGTGATACCGGATGATCAGCGCTCGGTTATGGCTCCCTTTGGTGGTGCCAACCTATACAGCGTTGGCATGGGGTATAAGTGGGATAAAAACACCGAGATTGATATGAACCTCAGCTACTTGCACTCTATTGAAACCATTCCGGCAAATACCAGCTGCAACCTTAACTGCGATAACATTACCAATATTATCTACAACCCCTACGCCGGGCTGGATGTGAAAACATCTTTGCGCGTTGTTATGGCTGGTCTCAGTTTCCGGAAGAGATTCTGACTGTAGTCTGCGTCGCGTTCAAAAGGGCATTTTAGTGACTACACACAAAGTTCTAAAGGCTGTTGCATGTGCCGCTTTCGGTGCGGTACTTGCGGGCTGCCAGATGGGTGGGTCAACGGTATCAGACAGCGAAGGCTACTTTACCTGGGTGGATGAGCAGGGCCGAGTACGTTATTCACCCATAGCCGGGGCGCCTTCTGCTGCGGAGGGTGTTTCGGGCGAGCCAGCAGAGGGCGAAGAAAGGCCCAAGGAAAAACCGACCACGGACGAATTTACCGCATCGAACTATCCGGATGCGGAGTCGCTTCGGCGCAAAGGATATGTGCGCGAAGGGGATAACCAGCCCTACTTCACCTGGCGGGATGCTGAAGGTAACGTCAGAACCACGGCCTACCAACCTGATACTCGCACAGACGAGGAAAAAGGGTTTGTAGCGCCGCCTGTAAAGATTACCCCGGCTAGGGTATATCGCACTAATGATATGCCTTTGACAGCCGAGCCCGTGGTCGGTCACGACCCGGATGCGTTTGCCATTTTGGGGATTGAAGAAAGCGACGCAGGTTATTTGGAACACTTCGCAAACACCTGTTGTCAGGCGTTAGAAACCAAAAGCTATGAGCGTTGGCAGGAAGATCGTGAGTTTAGTATTCACCTGACTGAACACTCGCCCGTGCACCGATTTCTCACCGGGGAAAGCCCCTACCAACTGATCTCCTTACCTCAAGGGAGTTGGTCCGAGGAACGAGTTATGCGTTTGCGTTCCTTCGCCAGTAACGGTGTTTTTGTACCTTCGGTGGTGTTTCTCAACAGCGAATTCATCCCTATGCGCTTGGTAACGGATTTTGTCTCGGAATTTGAACCGGAGAACTGGCACCGCCGTGGCTACTTGGAAGCCCGGATTCCCGTCTCAACCGCTAAGGGGGAGCGTTGGATGTTGCTCTTCACTCGAGAGGACGACCTTGAGGGCCAGACAGTGATTGAAACCCGTCGCGGCCCACGCAAGATCCCTCATGTCAGTACTGGAGAATTCGGACTCATTCTGATCGAGCCTCGGTAGCCGGCTTAGTCTTCGGGTTTGCTCAGATCCAGCCATTGCTGTGACAACCAGTAAAAGCTGCCGCCTTTTGCGGGATGGGTACAGTTGTATCGAAACCTGCGACTGTTGAAGGGCTTGGGCGCTTTAATCGAAATTTCATCATCTAACACCTTAAAATCAATACGCCCCATGCCCGAGGCGAAGCAGGTCAGCCTAGCGGGGTTAATTTCTTCGGCGAGCGGCAGAGTGAGTGTTGGTGGATTTGAGGCCATAATGCCATCGGGCAGTGCATTGGCGTCAGTGGGGAACGCCTTGCTGGCCAGCTTGTCTTTGAGGCCGTTAAGCTGCCCATAGGCATTGGCCATGGGGAATCTGGGCAAACGAGTTTTCCCCGAAAGCGGGCCAATCGGCCCCGATTGCTGCCCGAATCCAAACCAGCCCCGCTCGGCCACTTCCGCCTCGAGTGCTTCGTCGAACTCGCCATAGGGATAGGCAAACAGGGCTAAATCGGTTCCAAGTTTCTCTTGCAGCATAGCCTGCGCAGAATCCAGGCTGTGGGTTATTCGTTGTTGCCAGTCTGCTTCTGTCTCACCGAGTTTTCTCGCCATGTGTCCATGGCCGGCGCTGTGGTTTGCAATGCTCACGCCGTCGCGCCCAGCTAACGTCTGCAGCTGCTCCCAGGTCATATAGCCACGGTTACCCACGGCTTTTGTATCAACAAAAATGGTATAGGGCAGGGACCGCTCCTGAAGGATGTCTGCCGCCTCGCTGTACACCGATTCGTAGGCGTCGTCGAAGGTGAGGGCGACGCTTTGGCGCTTTAGCGGGTTGTTGGAAAGCAGATTCTTCGCCGCGTCATGTAGATCAACGACATCGATACCCAACTCCGAGATTACATCCAGCTGAGCCTGAAATAAGGACACGGAAGTACTGGTAGAGGGCGGAGTGGCATCGCTTATGTGATGATATTGAAGCACAACCAGATCGGCTCTTGCAGCATGGTTCACTAACAAGAGGGCACCTAGGGTTACTGACATCCAGAGTTTTCGTGCGATCATGATTGCTCCATCATCTGACTAAAATGCGCCTTAAGTACCGAAAACGCTTCGTTGAGGGACTGGATTGCTTCGGTATCACCGCCGCGGTCAGGATGAGCTTGCATCACGGCACGACGAAATGCCTGCTTAACCGTGAGAAAGCTATCGGGTATCGAATCGAATCCTAGTACCTTTGCTGCCTGTAGGGTCTCGGGCTTACCTGGCCCCGTGTTCTGGCAACCCGCCCAGAAGTTATTCATCATCTGATCAATGGCATCTTCTGGTAGCTCGTATTGAGATAAATCGAGATAGAAGCTGCGCAGACTATCTACTGAGCCGGGCAACCCATTTCCGCCCACGGTGTCCTGGCGCTCAATGCTGATTCGCATGGGCGAGATAGTCAGGTTTTCACCGACCTCCGCCAAGGTGTCCCTCAGCCGATAGAGCACGTGGAACAGCAGAAAGTGCACAGGGTAGAGTTTTTGTGTGTCGTGAAACTCCAACTCGCCAATCAGTGTCCAGGGTGGTCTTTGTAGTTTTTTGATCAGATTTAACTCATCTATACCAAAGACTGCGCTGCGCAGTTCATGCTCTACGGCTACCAGTAGATGCTGGATTTGCTGTTCCAACATCGAGTGATGGGCTTGTACGGGGGGTGGTCTTGAGGAGTCTGGAGATATTGGCGTGTTCGTCATGATGCCAATGGTAGGTCAGTGGCAGCCTTCAGGGAAGGGTTGTGAGTTTGGCCAGACCGCCGGTGAATAGTGCCGTTGAAAAATCCGTAGCTCTATTCACCTCTTCGTCGGCGTGCTCTGGCTGCTGGTGTACGCGCCTTGCAACCATCAGGCTGGTCTCATAGGCGACACCAAAAAAGGCTGCACAAAGGTATTCTAGGTCAATGTCAGGCAAGATTTTTTGCTCAATGGCATTTCTGACATCGTCTTCGAGAGACATCATAATCAGCTCGAGTATGTCGGAGCCAAACAGTTCTTTGAGGGCCCGATCGTTGCTGTGCGCAAGCTCATATATCAGCGGATCTCGAGCGGTAGCGCTGTAAAGGGCTAAGTAGGCGCAGTGAATGAAATCTTCTGCGCTATTGGCTGAGCGCCGGGAGCGGATCAGGTGTTCATTGAGCCCGCTCAGAAAATCTGTAAGCAGCGCAGCAAAGATATCCTGTTTGCTTCGGAAATAGTTGTAGAAAGTGCCGGAGGCCAAGTCGGTTTTCTGGATTAGGTCGCGAATGGTGGTATTTTCGTACCCTTGCTCCTTAAAACAAATTCGTGCAGCAGTGAGTATCGCGTGGCGATTGCGCCGGCGGTTCTGTTCTCGTTTACCAGCGACTTCTTGTCCTGAATTCAACATATCCATGTCGGCGTCCTGTCCCTGAAATGACGGGATGCGTATAATCTCATGACCACTTTCCCAATGAACATGGTTGATATGCCCGAAGCGATGATTGACAGCTCAAAACAGACCTCTAATGCTGAATACGAACGATCTCAGAAATTAGAGCAAAATAAGCTACAGAAACGTCTGCGCCGGGATGTTGGCCAGGCCATTGCCGATTTTTCGATGATCGAAGCAGGCGACAAAGTAATGTGTTGCCTGTCTGGTGGCAAAGATTCTTACGCCATGCTCGATATCCTGCTTAATCTGCAGAAAAGTGCTCCTGTGTCGTTTGAGCTGATTGCTGTCAATCTGGATCAGAAGCAGCCCGGCTTCCCCGAGGAGATTTTACCGGGTTATCTGGCAACGATGGGTATCGAGTATCATATTATTGAGCGAGACACCTACAGCATCGTTAAGGACAAGGTGCCGGAGGGTAAAACCACCTGTGGTTTATGCTCGCGGTTACGTCGCGGCATTCTCTACAATTTTGCTGAAGAGCATGGCGTGACAAAAATTGCACTTGGGCATCACCGTGATGACCTGCTGGAAACCCTGTTTCTGAATATGTTTTACGGCGGCAAGCTTAAAACCATGCCACCGGTGCTGCACAGCGATGACGGCCGGAATACAGTGATTCGACCCTTGGCGTACAGCCGCGAGAAAGATATCGCCAGGTACGCAGAGCTTAGGCAGTTCCCGATCATTCCCTGTAATCTCTGCGGCTCTCAGGAGAATTTGCAGCGCCAGGTGATCAAGGACATGTTCCAGCACTGGGATAAGCAGCATCCGGGTCGGCTTGAATCGATGTTCAAGGCTTTGCGAAACGTTGAGCCATCGCACCTTGCGGATACAAACCTCTATAATTTCCGCGAAGGTAAGCGCCTGGGTGGTCAGCGCCAAGCCGTGCAAACAGCCATGCCGGCGGAAGAGTCGGAGCAAAATTTTGGCCGATTGGATGTTCTGAATATATAGATAACTCAGGGCCTAACTGAGCAGCCTGGTATGGAATCAGCGTTGGCTCAGTGACCGATCAGCCCCATAAGCGGCAAAGTCCACAACCCAAATAAAACCAGCAGCGCGCCGGTGAATTTCCGGAATGTTTGATTGCTTTTTAATCCGCTGATCCAGCTTGCGGCATAACCGGCGCCGAGCATCGAAGGTAGAGTGCCTAGCCCGAAAAACACCATGGTGAGCGCAGCCGAACCCACGGTTGGCTGCAAAGCAGCCCAGCCCAGTGTGCTATACACCAGCCCGCATGGCAGCCAACCCCAGAGTGCGCCAAGCGCGAGAGCCTGGCCGGCGTGATTAATCGGGAGCAGTCGGCCCGCAAGGGGCGACAGACGCTTCCAAAGGGGCGCCCCAATGCGCTCCACATAACGGATGCCCTGCCACCATTGCCCCATGGATAATCCCATGAAAATTAGCAATAAACCCGCAATAGAGCGCAGCACTAAGCCAAGCTGCGCCCACTGATCTGCGGCTGTGGTGCTTAGAAATGCAATCAGTGCGGCAATCAGGGCGTAGCTTGCGATTCGCCCAAAGTTGTAGGCAAGCAGTAGCAATGACTGCCGTGTTCGAAACCCCTTGCCAACGGGCAATGCCATGGAGAGAGAGGCGCTGATCCCGCCGCACATGGCAATGCAGTGAGTGCTGCCAAGTAGGCCAATGAGAAATGCGCTGGGGTAGCTAAGATACAGTTCCGGGTTCATGGTCGCTCAGGAGTGTCTTCTGAGTTGTCCTGGGTATCTAGCTGGGCCTCTGCGGGTTCTGATTTATCTACGCGGGATTCTTCTGGAATCATGTCTTTGTCGTCATCGTACAGAATCCGATGTGCCGGACCTTCCAAGTCGTCGTACTGGCCATTTTTAACCGCCCAAGAAAACAACAAGATACCCATGGTTACCAGAACCAGCATGACAGGTACCAAGAGCATTACGACTTCCATGGAATAAGCCTTATAGTGAAAACCAGATGTTTACGGTATCAGGGCGCAACCGGAGCGCCAAGAGTCTCTGTGTTGCCACGGCCCTTCGGCCGAGTTTGTTTGCCGAGGCGCAACGCGTTGAGCACTACAATCAATGAACTGATCGACATGCCGATGGCTGCGAGCCAAGGTGGAACCAGGCCGGCGGCAGCAAGGGGCAGGGCGCAAACATTATAAACAAGTGCCCAAGCTAAATTTTGCCGAATGATTCTCTTTGTGCGGCGACTGGTATCGATCGCCTCTACTAATTGCATGAGCTGGCCGTTTAGCAATACCGCATCTGCTTTCAGCTGGGTGAGATCTGCAGCGGTACCCATGGCAACCGAAATGCCAGCTCCAGCCATGGACGGGAGATCGTTAAGGCCGTCCCCCACCATCATTACCTGATGACCCTCAGATTTCAGCCTCTTCAAAACATCCAGTTTTTGTTCCGGCGACGCCTGGCCGATTGCCTCGTCAATACCAAGTATGTCGGCAATCTGACGAACATGGCCAGATCGGTCGCCACTCAGAAGCAACGTACGAATGCCTGCATGCTGCAAGGCTTTAACTGCCCGGGCTGCATCGTCTCTAGGCTGATCATCGAGTCGAAAACACGCCAGCCACTCGTCGTCTGACGCCAGCCAGATTTCCATACCTGAATGCAGTTCAAACTCGGGCTCCGGTGCATGTGTGTGTTGCGCAACAAAATCCCGGTGGCCTATGTACAAGGACTGGTTACCGAACGTTCCGGAAAGCCCGCCGCCCAGATGGTTGCTCACATGATCAATGGCTGCTGCTGGGCGATCATGGAACACCCGTGCAATCGGGTGTTCTGAATGCTGCTCCAGGCCTGCGGCTAACCGCAGGCAGGTGTCTTTGTCTTTGTCGCCAACAATGCGGGTATTGATCAGGCTCAGTTCACCTCGGGTTAGCGTCCCGGTTTTATCGAAAACCACTGTATCTATTGTGTTCATGGACTCCATGGCATGGCCCCGGGTTGGCAGAAAGCCCAAGCGTCGCAGTTTGACCGTGGCGGAGGTTATGGCTGTAGGCGTGGCTAGGGACAGTGCGCAAGGGCAGGTCACTACAAGAACCGAAAGTGTAATATCAAAGGCATTATCGGCCCCCGCCAGCCACCATCCAATCCAGACTACGGGGGCAAGAATTAGCACTCGCCCGACAAATTTGCCCGCAATGCGATCGGCCATACGGGCCACTGGTGGTTTTTCTGATTGAACGCGATCAAGTATCCGCAGGATGCCGGAAAGGCGTGTTTGGGCCCCGGACTTTTCCACCTGTACGTCTAGCGGGTTTTCGCCGTTGATGCTTCCAGCGTGAACTTTATCGCCAGGCACGCGGGTTTCTGGCAGATACTCGCCGGTGAGAGCCGATTCGTTAAGGGTAGATTGGCCACGAAGAATCACGCCATCAACAGGCAGCGTTTCCCCGGGCCTGATCCGAACCACGTTACCCGGTCTTATCTGATGAGCCGGTACGATTTCCGTGTGTTCCCCGGATACTCGTGTTGCCACCGTAGGGTGAAAGCCGGCCATGGCATTGCCGGTGAGCCCTGCGCGATATCTGGCCTGAACTTCTATGTAGCGGCCCAGAAGCAAGAAAAATGTGAACATGCAAACGGATTCAAAATAGACTTCTTCACCGCCCACAACCGTGACCCAGGCACTGGCCAAATAGGCAAGACCAATGGCAATGGCCACGGGTACGTCCATGGTGAGGTGGCGGGTTTTGATATCACGCAGTGCGTTGCGAAAAAATGGCCCTGCGCTGTATAGAACAACGGGAGTAGCTACCAGTAAGCTGAACCAACGGAAAAATGCCACAAACTCTGGGGTGAGACCACTGATTAGCTCGAGGTATAGAGGAAAAGCCAGCATCATGCTCTGGAAGGTGCCGATACCGGCAACGGCCAGCCGAATCAGCATGGAACGGTTTTCGGCTTTGAGCTGATCTTCTACTTCATCCGATTGATAGGGGCGGGCAGTATAGCCGAGCTCATGAATGGCAATCAGCAGGCTGCTGAGGCTGGCTTTATCCTGCGCCCAAACGAGTCTTGCCCGCTGTGTTGTGTGGTTCACGGAGAAGGAGAGTACGCCCGGTTGCTTTATTAAGTGGTTTTCAAGCAACCAGATGCATGCTGCGCAGGTAATGCCGCCAATCAGAAGTTGAGCTTCTTGGCCGCCTTTAACGGGGGAGACAAAGGCTTGCTGAACCAGAGGGTGATCCAGCTCCCGGAGTCGATCCAGCTCGGCATCTGTTAGTTTTCGAGGCGTGACTGCGGCTTGGGTACGTAGTTGGTAAAAACCAGTAAGACCCTCGGTGTGTATGATGTTGCACACAGCCTTGCAGCCTTCGCAGCAGAAAAAACGGGTTTCCCCGTCGATCTGAAATGTTATTGGCGGCTCCCCGGCAGCTGGTTCACCGCAATGGAAACAATCCCGGGGTTTCACCCTTGCGCGGAGCCTTTAGAGTTTATATGAAGCTTGTTCTCGGTTGGTAGCCAGGCCTCGCCCTTAAGCCGCCATTGGTTATCTGGGCCGCGGAGTTCGTAATACCAACGCCCATCTATGTCATCGAGCAGGGACCCGGTGTAATGGCCATTGCCATCGCTCCGGAACTGAATAGTACGGTCGTTCTGGGCCAAGGTTGGATGGAACAGATTGAGCACCAGGTAAGGGAAGTCAGCCGAGCCTTGCTCTGTATTGATCGTCAACAGGATGGCTCGGTCTTCAAACGCCAAATCAGCGTTCACGCCCAACTCTTTGGCTTTCAAGTCGCGAGCTATCTCCTGGTTAATCCCCCGCCCCTCTTTTGAATAGTCATCCGAAACCATTGTGTCGTCCATGTTCGACGCTACGATGAACATGATTATGCAAAAAGTAATTGCGGACAACGGTGCGATGGTAAGAAACCAGAACCAAGGCTGGCGATACCAGGGTGCTACGGGAACTTCTTCATTCATAATACGCAGTCTCATTTGTGTGTAGGTTGCCAACGGTGATCCCAAAAGCGATCACTGGGTCGGACCGACAAATCGGCTTTCGGTTTCCAGCTTCAGTGAAGCATCCGTTTCAGACTGTGCATGGAAGATGATTTCGGTGTTCGATTGCGCGATGGATTCGGGTAGTACATCCACAACGGTGGGCAATGAGCGGTTCTCACCGCTGTCTACAGTTACCTGGGTTTCGGTCAGAATACGAATGCCATTCATGCCTTTAACCGACAACGTAAAGGTTTGCGGCACCTCAGACATATTGACAACTTTTAGGGTGTAGGAGTTTTCAATTCGCCCCTCACCGTTGAAGCTGTAGAGGGCCCCCCGATCCCGAAGAACATCCAACTGGGCAGGCACACGGGTTGCTATCACGAAAATAATAGCGGATATCATGGCGATTAAGACCGCGCCATACCCAAACGTACGTGGCCGCAGCAACTTCGACGGCTTGCCTTCCAATTCGTTCTCGGTGGTGTAACGAATCAACCCGCGAGGGTAGTCCATTTTATCCATGATCTCGTCGCAGGCATCAATACAAAGCGCACACCCAATACACTCGTACTGCAGGCCATCTCGAATATCGATACCGGTAGGGCACACGTGCACACATTGTCCGCAGTCTATGCAGTCGCCCAGGCCCGCTTCTTCTGGTTTTACATCTCTTTTGCGACCACCGCGTGGCTCGCCACGATTGGGGTCATAGGAAACAATGCGGGTGTTGGGATCAAACATTACAGATTGGAAACGCGCATATGGGCACATGTACAGGCATACCTGCTCACGCATCCAACCAGCGTTCAAATAGGTCGCAATGGTAAAGAACGCCACCCAGAAATAAGCCCAGCCGTTAGCCTGGAAGGTGAAAATATCAACAACCAAATCCCGAATCGGATAGAAGTACCCAATAAATGTTAGCCCGGTTAGCAGGGAAATAATGAGCCAGATTGTGTGTTTTGCTGATTTCTTGAATACTTTTTCCGGGGAATTCGGTGCTTTATCCAGTTTCATCCGCTTGTTGCGGCTACCTTCAATGCGCTCTTCCACCCACATAAATATGAATGTCCATACGGTTTGCGGGCAGGTATAGCCGCACCACACTCGACCAAACAGGGTGGTAATAAAGAACAGGCCAAAGGCGCAGATAATCAACATGCCCGAGAGCAGGAAAAAGTCTTTGGGGTAGAAGGTAAAGCCGTAGAGGTGAAATTCCCGGGCCGGCAGATCAAAATGAATTAACGGAGCGCCGTCAAGTGTCAGCCAAACGAACAGAAAATACATGCCCATAAGAACCAGAAGGCTGACGGTTCGGATGCGCTGGAACAGGCCGGTTACTTCTTTAGCGTAAATTTTCTTTCGGCTAGCGTAAAGCTCAACCGTTTCCGGTTTTTCTCCGCCCGAAGGTTCCTTGGAGGGGTCGACCTGCTTGACAGGAATTTGGTTACTCATGAAAACCTCCAGGTGGAGTAATAAAACGCGAGAGGGGCCTTGCGGCTACTGCAGATCTTCTCAAGCCTGTACCCGCAAGCAGATACAGGGTTGAACAGACCATGCCGGGCCAAAGCGGCCCGGCCGGAAGGTCAATTAGACAAACTGTACACGTAGGCACCTAGAATCTGGATTTGGTCATCTGATAGGCGGCCGCCTTGAGCCGGCATCTCGTTTTGACGACCGTTAACAACGGTTTCCTTGATCCACTTATAGGTAGAGCCATATAGCCAGACATTATCGGTCAGGTTCGGTGCACCCATTGCTTGCATGCCTTTACCCTCCGGGCCATGACAAGCTACGCATGCCTGGGCAAACACTGCTTCACCGGCTTGGGCCGCCGCTGCATCTTTTTCCCGGCCACTAAAGCTCAATACATAGTTTACCACCTGATCGACCTGTTCGTTGGTCATGCTGGGCATAACACCCTTGGCAGGCATATTGCCCTGGCGACCATTGTGAAGGGTTTCCAGAATAGCATCCGGCGTACCACCCCACAGCCAATCGTCATCTGTCAGGTTGGGAAAGCCAACCTGGCCACGTGCAGCAGAGCCGTGGCACACCGAGCAGTTATTGGCGAACAAACGCTGACCAATTTGCAGTGCGTCATCGTTCTTTGCCAGTTCGGGTACCGGGGTTTCGCCGTACTGGGCGTAGATTTCGCCGTACTTCTCGTCAGCTGCGGCTACTTCCGCTTCCCACTGATTGGTAGAGGTCCAGTTCAGCAGGCCTTTGTAGTTGCCCAGGCCCGGGTACAAAGCCAGATAGCCGAGGGCAAAAATACAGGTTGCTGCATACAGATAAAACCACCACTTGGGTAGGGGATTGTCATACTCTTCGATGCCATCGAAGGAGTGGCCCGTAGTGCGTTCGGTTTCTGCATCGGTTGTCTGGCTTTTGCGAGTGGCAAACAACAGCCACCAGCAACCAAAGACCGTACCGAGCACGATCACAGTGACCCAGATGCTCCAGAAGGTACTCATTGTTTTTTCTCCGTTTTTTCCTGTTCAAGAGTACGCTTGTCCACCTCATCATCATCGAACGGCAGGTGGGCTGCTTCTTCGTTCGGCTTTTTGCGGTGGGCGCTAAAAGCCCACCAGATGATGCCGATGAATATTGCTATCAGCACAAGGGTTTGAATGCCGCGTAACTCGTTAATATCCATCAAATCACCGTTTGTCTGAAAGTACGGTTCCCAACTGTTGCAGGTACGCAACCAGGGCCTCGATTTCAAACTTGCCGTCCAGATCATCAGCCGCGCTGGCAATCTGATCATCGGTATAGGGGACACCCAGCGTTTGCAGGGCCGACAGCTTGGCTGCAGTCCCTTTGTGGTTCACTTTGTTCTCAAACAGCCATGGGAAAGCAGGCATGTTTGATTCTGGAACAACGCTACGTGGGTTGAACAGGTGCTGGCGCTGCCAGGCGTCTGAGTAACGACCACCGACCCGGGCAAGGTCTGGCCCCGTGCGCTTGGAGCCCCAAAGGAAGGGGCGCTCGTAAACAAACTCGCCGGCTACGGAATAGTGCCCGTAGCGCTCAGTTTCAGCACGGAAAGGTCGGATCTGTTGGGTATGACATACGTGGCACCCTTCGCGGATGTAGATGTCGCGCCCTTCCAATTCCAGAGAGGACAAAGGCTCAAGACCTTCGATGGGCTCGTTGACCTCGTCCAGGAAAAAGAGTGGTACCACTTCCGCAAGAAAGCCGCCACTGATGGTCAGCATGATAAAAACTATCATCAGACCAATATTTTTTTCGACAATATCGTGTTTCATCTGCTCTCTCTCCGTTACGCCGCCTGAACTGCCGCATTGTCCTGGGCAGCCGCTTCTTTCTGGCGCACGGTCATGTAGACGTTATAGGCCATGAACAACATACCGGTCAGGAAGATGACACCGCCAAGGAAGCGCACAAAGTAACCTGGGTAGGATGCTTCAAGAGATTCCACAAAGCTGTATGTGAGGGTGCCGTCTTCGTTGACTGCACGCCACATAAGGCCCTGCATGATGCCGTTCACCCACATGGCAACGATATAAAGCACGGTGCCAATTGTTGCCAGCCAGAAGTGCACGTTGATCATGCTTACGCTGTACATTTCTTTCAGGCCCCAGAGTTTCGGGATCATGTGATAAACAGCGCCGATGCTGATCATCGCAACCCAGCCGAGTGCACCTGAGTGTACGTGGCCGATAGTCCAGTCGGTGTTATGAGACAGCGCGTTCACGGTCTTGATAGACATCATCGGGCCTTCAAAGGTAGACATGCCGTAGAACGACAGGGAAACCACCAAGAAGCGCAGGATGGGGTCAGTGCGCAGTTTGTGCCAAGCACCTGACAGAGTCATCATGCCGTTAATCATGCCGCCCCAAGAAGGCGCAAGCAGAATCAAAGACATAACCATGCTGGCCGTCTGAGCCCAATCGGGCAGAGCAGAGTAGTGTAGATGGTGACCACCGGCCCATACGTAGGTCGCAATCAGTGCCCAGAAGTGGACGATGGAAAGGCGATAGGAATAAACCGGACGATCGGCCTGCTTGGGAACGAAGTAGTACATCATGCCCAGGAAGCCTGCGGTGAGGAAGAAGCCTACGGCGTTATGTCCGTACCACCACTGTACCATTGCATCGGTTACACCGGCATAGGCCGAGTACGACTTGAAAGCACTGACCGGCATCGCCGCGCTGTTCACAATATGCAACACGCCGATGGTTAGGATAAACCCGCCATAGAACCAGTTGGCGACGTATATGTGTGGCGTGGCTCGCTTGGTAATCGTACCGAAGAAAACGACCCCGTAAGTAACCCAGACCACTGCAATCAGAATATCGATGGGCCATTCGAGCTCAGCATATTCTTTCGTGGTGGTTAAACCCATTGGTAGGGTAATAGCGGCTGCAACAATAACGGCGGTCCAGCCCCAGAAGGTAAAGGACGCCAATTTGTCGGAAATCAGGCGTGTTTGGCAAGTACGCTGAACCACGTAATAGGATGTGGCAAACAGGGCGCTACCGCCAAAGCCGAAAATGACGGCGTTGGTATGCAAAGGTCTTAGACGACCAAAGTGGGTAAAGGGGAGGTCGAAGTTGAGTGATGGCCAAACTAGTTGTGCTGCAATTAACACGCCTAGTGCCATACCAACAACACCCCATACCACTGTCATGATGGCGAATTGTCTCACCACCTTATAGTTGTATGTCAGGTTCGGATTTTGTGTGCTCATAGCCTTACCAATGGGTTCAAAGTGGGGAATTATGCGGGCGCAAGTATGGAGAAAGCATTAGCTGTTTGCAATGACACGGATCAACTCCTGACATCCATCAAATGTGCCCGAATCAGCAGCATAGCGCTCGCTCAAAGCACTTTGCTGCTGAATGTCCATGATAGCGCCGTAGCTGTTCGAGTTGAACTTGGCAAACTTGATTAAGAACAAAAAAGCAGCATTGAGGCGGAAGTGATTTCTCTAACTCTTGGCTATAGCGGTTTGATTGCGCCCCCGGGCCTTCGCTTTATATAGCGCGTTGTCGGCGCGCTCAAAAAACTCTTCCAGGTCAGCCCACGCCTCCTGCTCCGCCTCAAGTGATTTGTTGCTCAGAAGTCGCCCGCGCTGAACCATAGTGTAGTTGAGAAGTATGATCTGGCCACCTATAGCTATCTGCATCAGCGACTCTCGGGCTAAGAAATCTGCCAGGTAGCCAAGGCTGCTGATCACCGGTTACAACCGCGCCCAGTAAACCGAGCGGGTATGGCTGAAGACCAGTTCGTGCCCGTGAGAGGGTGCCCATTCTAGATGTTCTGGCAGTTCATTCGGGTGCGTTGCGTTGTAAGCTGGGTCGCCAGGCGATGATTGGTGCTAGCACACGTAGTACATCAGTAATTTCCGAAGACATTGGAATCCGGAAGTGTAGCGAGCGTACACAATCTATACTGTTAAACTCTTTAAAGTTATGCGAATCGTCACAGGCTTGATGTATTTAGGTTAAATGCCGCTTTGTTTAAGCACTGTTATGGCTTCATCCATATCCATCATCGGAACCAATTCTGCCATCAGTTCGCGACGGTCATCGGACAGGTACCAGCGGTTCCAATCGACTTCGGATCGCCAGTTGGCGAGGGTGATTCGATGGTTGGGGTCGTTACTGGCAACCAGTGTTTCTCCGGAAATGAATCCCGGCGCTGCGACGGCGCGTTGCAGTACCTTACGGGAGCGTTCCTCATAGGCAGTTTCAAGGGATTCGGCTATATGGCGTTCAATCAGAACCCGGATCATAAAAATCCTCCAGATGTTTTAATGGTATAAACAGTAATTTAGCACGTATTTCTGAAAAATCAGATCAAACTGAAGGAGATGGCTTATGACAGCTGTTGAGTATGATGCCGAGTTGGATGCCTGTGGCCTGTTTTGCCCAGAACCGGTGATGATGCTTCACAACCGAATTAACGATGTGGCGCCCGGAAAAATCTTACGGGTTGTCGCAACAGACCCTTCCACAACCCGTGACGTTCCCAGGTTTTGCCAGTTTTTGGGGCATGAATTGGTTAGCCACACGGAGCAGGGCGATCGTTTTATTTATCTTATACGGCGCGGCGATTAACCCGGCGTTTACCGGGCATCAATGGAATGTGGACGATTAGATGGCAGAGGGTAAGCCGTTGATATGATCCAGGAACTGACTCTTGTTCATTTCGCCCAGAACACGCTGGGGCGCCATCTCTTCGCCGTTATTATCGTAGAACAGGATAGCTGGCGGCCCGAACAGGCCGAGGTTGTCTAGCATCGCCTGCTGAGCTTTGGTGTTATCTGTCATATCAATTTGCAGCAATGTGAAGGGCTCGAGCGCACGAACGACTTCTGCATCACTGAACACATTTCGCTCCATAACTTTGCAGGAAATACACCAGTCTGCATAGAAATCCAGCACAACTGGGCGCCCTTTCTGTTGGGCCTGCATTAGCATGGTCTCGATTTTGGCTGGCGCCTCCACCCGGTTAAAGTCCGCGTGGCTGCCGGTATAGCCTGTTGCGCTGCCAGGTGTCGCTTTTGCGATGAAGGGGTCTAAGGGAGCGAGTGGGTCATTGGCGCCAGCCATTGCCCCGGCTAACAATGCCAAGCCATAGGCGAAAAAGACCAGTCCCAGGCCTTTTCTGGTGCGCTCCCAACCGGCTTTGGCTGCGTCGAAAGCCCCCAGTTGCACACCCGTTATAGCGATCAGGATGCCCCACAGGGTGAGGCCAATCCAGCCTGGAACCAAGCGTTCAATTAGCCAGATGGCGACGGCTAACAGCATCACACCATAAAAATGTTTTACGGTAGTCATCCAGTGACCTGTAGTTGGCAGAAGCTTTCGCCCGCCAACGGCTACAAGAATAAGCGGAACACCCATGCCCAGCCCAAGCGCCAGCAAAGCAATACCGCCGACCACCGGATCTTGTGTGGTGGATATATACAGCAGGCTGCCTGCAAGTGGTGCAGAGACGCAGGGCGATACGATTAAGGCGGAAAGCGCACCAATGCCAAAAATGCTGATCACCCGGCCGCCGGTCATGCGTTGGCTGGCGTCGTTCAGGGGCTCGCGAATGAAACGCGGGAGCTGGATCTCGAACACCTCAAACATAGACAGTGCAAACACGGCAAACATCAGGGCAAACACGCCAAGCACCCAAGGTGATTGCAGCTGTGCCTGTAAGTTGAAGCTTGCGCCCAACAGCCCCGTAAGAACGCCGGCGGCGGCATAGGTAAGTGCCATGCCCAGCACGTAACTGCCTGAAAGCAAAAGCGCATGCCCGGTTGTACGGGTGTTTTGCCCGGAAACCAGAGAAGAGATAATAGGAACCATGGGTAGCACACAAGGTGTAAAGGTCAGCCCCAGACCAAGTAAGAAAAAGACACCGGCAATAACCAAGGTTGATTGCTCGGAGAGAAAACCAGCAAGCCCAGTTGCTGAATGGGTATCGACCTGTTGTGTTGTTCCGGTTTGTGTAGTGTTGCTCAGGTTGCCTGGCTCTGTGGCAGAGTTGGAATCTTGGCTTTGGTAAAATAGCACTTCCCGAGTCTGGGGCGGGTAGCACAGGCCCGCTTCTGCACATCCTTGGTAGGTTACTTCAAAGCGGGCTTCACGAATGTTGGCGGGTAGGGTTACCGGCACCGTCGCTTCTATAGGATCAAAAAAAACCGTGGTTTTGCCAAAGAACTCGTCTTCTGTTTCGGTGCCTGAGCTGGAATACTCGATGGCGCCGGCGGTGGCGCCATCATCCAGTGCTTTTATGCTGATGCGATCGCGATAAAGATAATGCCCGGGTGTTATGTCCCAAGACAACACAACTGCATTTTCTTCCGTAGTGTGGCTGAACGGAAGGGCTTCATCCACTTGGAGGAACTGGTTGCCTTGGCTACCGAAAAGAGAACTGTTGTCGCCAAATGCCCAGGCTGAGTTCGTTGCTGTAAGCAGCAGTGCGAACATAAATAACAGGGTGAATGGCCCCGTGAGGCGATAAATGCGGCCAAGTGCAGTAGATGGGGCTGTCATGAAGTGCGCAATTTCCCGGTTGGTTTGAGATAAAGGAGATCGCCGGCTATGCCAGATGAGCTCTTAGTACGGTAATGTTCAGGCATCCAATGGACACAAAGCCGGTGCAAAAGTTCCCTCTGGCATTGGGCGCTTTAAAGTCGCACAATAGCTCCCCAATGAATCACAGTCCAAACGATCTTATCATGCTGTTTAATGACCTGTTTCGGGAAGGTTTCCGGACGATACTGGTCAGAGGCGGCGAAGAACCAGAATACCTGCCTGCAGGCAGTGCCAAAGAACCTGCACAGATTGTTTTTGCCCACGGCTATTATGCCAGTGCTTTACACGAAATAAGCCATTGGTGCGTAGCGGGTGAGTATAGGCGCACACTTCACGATTATGGCTATTGGTACTGTCCGGACGGACGCACATCCGAACAGCAGCTAGCGTTTGAGCAGGTTGAGGTAAAGCCCCAGGCTATGGAGTGGTTATTTTCCATTGCCGCCGGTTCGCGTTTTCATATCAGCGTGGACAACCTGTCTGGAAACGGCGCATCTGACGACTATGGATTCCGTTGCAACGTACTGGAACAGGCGCAGGACTACCTGGCTGGAGGCCTGCCAAAGCGGGCGCAATCCTTTTTTGATACGCTGAAATCGTTTTATGGAACCGGCGATACCTTCAGTAAAGCCTGGCGCGACGACGTTGGGCGCGTGGTTCCGTTATATTCTGAAAAGAACATTATGAGGCATACTGAGACTCCATGACATCTGACCCAAAGCACACCGGCGATCTGAGATTCAGCGAACTGAATCTGGATAAACGCTTGTTGGACGCCATCGCTGCCATCGGTTTCGAATATTGCACACCGATTCAAGCAGAAACTCTGCCCTGGACACTGGCGTGTGAAGATTTGATTGGCCAAGCCCAGACCGGAACCGGGAAAACGGCGGCGTTCCTTATTACGGCTATCCAAAGCTTGTTGGAAACTCCTATACCGGAAGGCGACCGATTCGCGTCGGAACCCCGTGTTCTGGCGCTGGCACCCACTCGCGAACTTGCCATGCAGATTGCCAAGGATGCTGAGGAACTGTGCCAGCACACGGGCCATAACGTGGTCACCGTGGTTGGCGGTATGCACTATGATAAGCAGCGTGAACAGTTACATAACGGCGTTGTTGATATTCTGGTTGCTACACCTGGCCGCCTGATTGATTTTCTGGGTTCCCAGGATGTGTTCCTTGATCAGCTGGATATCCTCATTTTGGATGAGGCAGACCGCATGCTGGACATGGGCTTTATCCCAGACGTAAAGCGCATTATCCGCAAATGTAGCCCAAAGGATGATCGTCAAACACTGTTGTTCAGTGCCACCTTCAACCAAGACGTTCTCAACCTGGCCTCCATGTGGACCAGCAATGCCGAGTTTGTAGAGATTGAACCAGAGCAGAAAACCGCAGAGCGGGTTGAGCAAACCGTTTATTTGGTGGGCGATGACGAGAAGCTCCCAGTGCTGGTGAACTACCTGAAGCGCCCCGAGGTAGAAAAGGCGCTGGTGTTTGCCAACCGTCGTGATCAGTGTCGTGATTTGGAAGAGGATCTGCGCAATCAGGGGGTTAAAGTTGCCCTGATGTCTGGTGAAATTGCCCAGAACAAACGTCTGAAAACCCTGGAACAGTTCAAAGCGGGCAGTATTCAGGTTCTAGTGGCTACGGATGTGGCAGGGCGGGGTATTCACGTAAACGGTGTTACCCATGTATTCAATTACAACCTGCCTGATAACGCTGAAGACTATGTACACCGCATTGGCCGTACGGGCCGGGCAGGCCAAACCGGTGTGTCTGTGAGCTTTGCAGGTGAGGATGACTCGTTTGCGCTTCCTGCTATTGAGTCTTATATCAGCCAGAAGCTCAAAACCGCTGTGCCGGATGAAGTGCTGATGACTGAAATGGATAATCCGCCCATTACCCGTAAGCGTGGTCGTCGACCGCCCCAAGGGCAGGGTGGTCGTGGTGGGCCAGGTGGTCGCCATTCGCGCCCACGCAGGAACTGATAAGGCTGACAGCTACATGTTGATCGTCGCAGACGAGAATATCCCGTTGTTGGACGCTTTTTTTGGCGATATTGGTGAGATCCGGCGCGTGTCTGGTCGCACCATGAGTACTGAAGATGTGCGCGATGCGGATGTGCTACTGGTTCGGTCGGTCACACGGGTTGATCGCGCTCTGCTAGAAGGCAGCCGTGTGCGCTTTGTCGGAACAGCGACCATCGGCACCGATCACATTGATCTGGGCTGGCTTAAAGAAAACGGCATTCAGTTTTCGGCTGCACCAGGCTGCAATGCCAATAGCGTTGCCGAGTATGTGCTGGCGGTTTTATCCCTGTATGCCGAGCGCTGTGCACTGGACGACTGGTCGCAGCTTAGTGTCGGGATTGTTGGTGTTGGGAATGTAGGCAGCGAACTGGCTGAAAAACTCGCTCGTTTAGGGTTCCGCATTAAACTTTGTGATCCGCCCAGAGCTGAGCGTGAGCGGGAAACTGCCGATACGTTTGTTGATTTGGATGAGGCGCTTGCCTGTGACGTGGTCTCATTCCATACCCCTCTCACGCGTGATTCCCAACATCCAACCTATCACATGATCGGAGAGCGAGAGCTTTCCGGGTTTACGTCTGAGCAGCTCCTGATCAACGCTGGTCGGGGCGGGGTAATCGACGGCGTAGCACTTCAGGCGCGTCTGGATCAGGCTAATGCGCCGCTGGTAGCGCTTGATGTTTGGGAGCAAGAGCCGCGGATAAGCTCTGAGTTAGTGGATAGAGTATGGCTAGCCACACCGCATATCGGAGGCTATAGCCTTGAGGGTAAGGTTCAGGGTACCGAAATGATTTACCAGACCATGAGCAGATTCATGGGCCTGCCAGTGCGCAAGCAGGCCGGGCAGTTTCTTCCCGAGCCGGCTCTGAGTAAAGTATCGTTTACCAGCGCAGCTGATGAGCGTAACGCCATCCAAATCGCCCTGCGGGCCTGTTACGATCCACGACAGGATGACGCGCGCTTGCGTCACGCCATGAAAGCACCTGAAGACGAACGCGGGGCTGCATTTGATCGTTTGCGCCGGGATTATCCGGTGCGACGGGAATGTTCCAGCCTGAAGGTACAGTTAAAAGGTACGAGTAAATCCCTGCATGACAGCTTCCGTGCGATCGGATTCAAGCTGAAAATCTGACGATAGCTAACGCTCTGACGACTTTTCCGCAAACAGCGTGGCTCGAACCGCGTGGCCAATACGCAGAGATTGGCGGCTTTTCAGCGCGGTACGCACCAAGTGAATGTGGCTGGAGAGATCTTCCTGCAAAGAGGGAGGTAGGGATGTTCTTGCGGGGTCTTCCGGCCCACTGAGCTCTTGAACGAGAGCTTCTGGTGCTGGCGAACTCAGGCGAGTAAACGCCTCCTGGGTGAGAACTGCCTGATCAATGGCCTCCTGCCGAATTGTATCCACATAGCGCAAAAATCCTTCTTCTGCCAACCACAGTAGCGCACCAAAGCAGGCCATGTGACGTTTGCTGTGCAAGCCGAACTCATCCGGCTCGTCTGGGCCTGCAATATCCTCTACAAACAGGTTTACCCGCCTTGGGAAGGCGCTATAAAGCTGCGCCAAGGCTACGGCTGCGTCTTTATAAAACTCTTCAACGTGGATATCTGCCATTAGCGTATTCCTTTACTGCCTGTAGTTTTCCAAGAAGTTGCCCAGCCTTCCCATCGCATCCTCCAGCGTATCTTTACGGGGTAGGAACACAACCCGAAGGTGCTGTTTGTCGTCCATATTGAACGCGGAGCCTTGAACTAACAGAATTTTTTCCTGCAGCAGTAAATCCAGTACCAGTTTTTCATCATTCACGACCGGGAACTTTTTCGGATCCAGCTTTGGGAACAGGTACAGCGCACCTTGGGGCTTCACGCAACTTACGCCGGGAATGTCATTTAGCATTCGCCAAGCGGTTTCGCGTTGTTCGTATAGGCGACCGCCTGGGGCAACCAAATCATCGATGGACTGGTAACCGCCCAGTGCCGTCTGTATGGCTAGCTGCGCCGGAACGTTGGCGCATAGGCGCATGTTGGAGAGCATGTCGATGCCTACAATCAAATCTTTGGCGAGATGTTTGGCGCCGCTAATAATCATCCAGCCGGAGCGGTAACCGGCGGCCCGATAGTTCTTCGAAAGACCGTTATAGGTGAAGAAGAGCACATCGTCGGCTAGGGATGCGGTGGGTACATGCTGGGTGCCGTCATAGAGGATCTTGTCGTAGATCTCGTCAGAAAGCACGATCAGGTTATGTTTACGCGCCAACTCAATGACTTGTTCGAGCAGTTCCGTGCTATAGACCGCACCTGTGGGGTTGTTCGGGTTGATTAGTACAATCGCCCGGGTGCGGCGAGTAATCTTTTTACGGATATCGTCGATATCCGGGAACCAGTTCTGTTCCTCATCACAGTGGTAGTGCACAGGCTTACCGCTTGAAAGCGTGACAGCGGCTGTCCAGAGCGGATAATCGGGTGCTGGAATAAGCACTTCATCGCCGGTGTTGAGCATGGCCTGCATCGACATTACGATCAGTTCGCTGACACCATTGCCTAGAAAAATGTCGTCGATATCAACTTTGTCGATGCCACGCTGCTGGCAGTAGTGCATCACCGCTTTGCGAGCGGAAAACAGTCCTTTGGATTCCACGTAGCCTTGGGCCTGCTGCATGTTGTAGATAACGTCTTGCTGGATCTCTTCGGGCACATCCAAGTCAAAAGCCGCAGGGTTACCGATATTGAGTTTGAGCACCCGGTTGCCTTCCTCTTCTAGCCGGCGTGCCTCGCGCATCACTACGCCACGGATTTCATAACACACGTTATCCAGCTTGGCGGATTTGTAGTAGTTCTGCATAAGACCCGGGCTTCCTCAGTCAGTAAACGTAAAACAGGCTCTTGCCGTTCTGGCAAAACACTATTCTAGCGGAGGCGGGGCCAACGGCAACAGGGTAATTGTGATCAATTATGGCAAGTTAGCTCCATATTCCCTAAATTCATACGCTATAGAACGTTTGCGGGGGCGAGCTACGCTGTATATCCTTAAACTATCGATTGCACAATCTACATATGCGCAACTTCAATTTCGCCTGTTTTGCACAGGCATCCATGGTTTTGCCAAGGAGACACCCGTGGCCAGTTCTTCGATTTATGACTTCACTGCACGAGATATCAAAGGAAATGAAAAAAAGATGGCCGATTATAGAGGCCAGGTGCTGTTGATTGTGAATACGGCCAGCAAGTGCGGTTTCACACCTCAGTTTGAGGGACTGCAGTCTTTACACAAAGAATTGGGTGAGCAGGGGCTTGAGGTTCTTGGTTTCCCCTGTAATCAGTTCATGAATCAAGACCCTGCGGATGATGCAGCGATTAGCCAGTTTTGCAGCCTGAACTATGGTGTAGATTTCCCCATGTTCTCAAAGGTGGATGTTAACGGTGAGGATGCCCACCCTCTGTTTCAGTTCCTGAAGGGCGAAGCAAAAGGGCTTTTGGGATCAGAGAAAGTAAAGTGGAATTTCACCAAGTTTCTGGTTAGCCGTGACGGCAGCGTAGTGGGTCGTTACCCGCCAACTACCAAACCTGAAGACATCAAGGCAGATATTGAAAAGCTCTTATAGTGCACTTGTGCGGCTAGCTTGAAGGGCGCCGAGTGCGATGTTATGGGTTATTGAGGCTCAGTGGGAGCTGTCCAGCGGGTAATTGCCGCGCTCAGTTGGTGTCGGTTGTAGGGTTTGGTGATGTAGTCATTCATGCCGCAGGCAAAACAGTCATCCTTATCTCCGAGCATCACGTTCGCGGTAACGGCTATCACTGGTAAGTCTTTCCAGTGAGGGTTTTGGCGGATTCTGCGTGTGGTCTCGTAGCCATCCATTACCGGCATTTGACAGTCCATGAGTACTAGGTCGTAGTGTTGTTGCTCCAGGGCTTCAAGGGCCAGTTGGCCATTTTCGGCCGTATCTATGTTGTGCCCCATTTTTTTCAATAGCATGCCTGCAACCATCTGGTTTACCTCATTGTCTTCAACCAGAAGTATCCGGAGCGAGCGTTGTGGTGCGCTGATACTTTCGGGTAAGCCGGCGGGCTCAACAAACTGGTCGGGGTTCTCAGTGGCTAAGTTGCTATATACAGGTACTGGCAAGGTGACGGTAAACCGGGTTCCCTGCTGCTCCGTGGAGTCGACCTTGATTTCACCGTGCATGCGCTCAATCAGCTGGCGACAGAGCGTTAGCCCTAGCCCCGTACCGCCATACAGACGAGTGGTTTGGGTATCAGCCTGAGAGAAGGGTGAAAATATTCGACGCAGCCCCTCTTTGCTCATGCCAATGCCCGTGTCGGCCACATCAATGGTCAGAGTGTTTTCAAAATAGTCAGCGGTGATTCGCACGTTGCCTGAGTCGGTAAATTTAATGGCATTGCTAAGCAGATTATTCAGAATCTGGCGAATACGAGTTGGGTCGCCCAGAAACTGGTCTGGGAACTTTGACCCCGTCTCTGCAATTAGCTCAACGCCCTTATTTTGAGCTTGCTGGGAGTGCAGCATGGCGCACTCTTCAATCAGGCCGCGTATATCGAATGGTATGTGCTCCAGATTGAGCTTCCCGGCTTCAACCTTAGAGATGTCCAGAATGTCATTGAGTATGCCGAGCAGGCTTTCCCCAGCTGATAGGGCGATTTGAAGGCGATGTCGCTTGGCAGAATCCAGCTCACTTTCCACAGCAAGCCCTAGCATCCCCAGCACGCCGTTCAGTGGGGTGCGTATTTCATGGCTCATGCTGGCCAGAAAATTCGCCCGTGCTCTGGCTCTGCGCATGGCATCTTCTTTGGCCTTTACCAGCGCCCGGTTGCCCCGCTGTAGCGCGTGGTTTTTATCAGATATTTCCCGGGTTCGGCTTTCAACTTCTTGTTCCAGCTCGGTGGAATAGTTTTTCATCGTACTTTCCGCCAAGCGGAGCTGGGCGAGGGTGGAATCTATGGTTCCCAAGTGCTGATTGATAATCCCCACCATGGTGCCTATTTCATCCTGCTGATGACCTAGGGGAACAGGCAAGCGGATCTTCTCTGGTGAGCTTGCCTTAACCTGGCCGAGTGCATTGATAACACTGAGCATTGGCCGTGTAAGGATTAGATAGAAAATGCCAAGCAATGAAGCGGAAAGAATGAGGCTTTTTAGAAGCCCGCTGATTAACGTGTAACTAGCCCGTTCCAGAAATTGCAGGCCGTAGTGATACGTGTCAACGGTTACCACCAGGTGCCCGAGAGGGAGATCATTTAGCTGTGAAACACGCAGCTCTCTGCTAAAAACCCGGTTAGCGCCAAACAGTTCATCACTGATCCAACGATAGGATGAGGTTGGGCTGCTCTTGCTGGCGGCGGCCATGGTGGCGTTTTCGCTATCGACAATCCTCGCATCAATGGTGGCTGGGTGCCTAAGAAGGCCGTCGAGTAGCTCTTCTGCCAGGCGTACGTCAATGTTGTACGCAATTTGGGAAGCGGGGCTGTGGCTGACTTCAATTAGTGCCTGGATGTCCTCGTCCATGGAGCGCTGGGCACCGAAGTAATCCAGGGTGATCTGTGCGATGTTTAAAATAAGCCCCAGCACCATGGCGATCAGCACTGTGTCACGGGTGAGTCGGTAGGAAAGCCGGTGTTTGAAGCCTTTAGTCACAGGTGTCACAGTCCCTGTTCGCGGGCAGGTTTGGTATTCGTCTCATATCTTTAGTCGTCGTAATCCGCTTTTTTCTTCCACTCTTCATCGTGAAGAAAGTTGTCCCACTGCTTGTCGAGTTGCGATTCAGATTCTGCAGAGCTGCTGTTCTCACCATCCGCATTCATGGCCTCCAGTTCTTTTATTCGGATGCGGAAACTTTTGACCGCTTTCATGGCAAGCGGATTATCCTTGGATTTACCCATTTCTGTGCTGGCCAAGTGATAGGCGTGAATAGCTTTGCGTATTTCATTTTGGCGGATAAGGTCGCGGGCCTGGAATACGTGCAAATCTGCGTGAGTTTTGTGTACCAGAAATAGAACATACTTCAGATTCTTTTTAGCGGTTGTGCCATCGATGCGGCCACTTTTGTGCATGGCTTCAATCATTTTGAACAGATTTTGAAGCAGTTCTTTAACATAGGTGGCTTTTTCTGCTGAATCTATTCTGACCGCTCGTACCTCATCACGGTTTTCCTGAACCTGAGTTTTGAATTGCACCACCGACTCAAGCCACTGTTCAACAGGCTGATCGGATTTTAGCCTGGCTAGGTCGTTGCAGGCATCTTCCATGCGTTTGAGCAGTAAGAGCTTCAGGTCGCCTGTTAGATATTGCCCTGGAAGCTCAGAGAGCAGGCGGTTACAGCGCTTGTAGCTATCTTCGAGTGCCGTGATTCGGCGAACACGATCAATCCGGGCCTTTTCGCGCATCTGGCTGATTACAAGAACGACGATCGAAATCGCAACGATGGCCGCCAAGGCAAGAATGATGGTGGTGGTGTTCATCTTTTGTGTACCGGCTCCGGCTTTTGGGTAAGTTATGCCTTGTATAGAATTCTGACTCGGTATACCGATTTTTTCGGCAAGTATCAGAAAGATTAGCAGAAATATGACATTGAATCTGAAATCAAATGTGAAAGTTCGTTTTGCTTATTGATTTAGTGAATTGTTTTTATCCTGTATATTACACTGGTGAATGGGGTGCATGGGTTGTACCCGGCTAATGATCTGTATTGTGTCCTGGAGCTGTTCATGGATATTTCCCGCATTGATCTCAACCTACTGGTTTATCTTGATGTTTTGCTTAGGGAGCGCAATGTAACCAAGTCTGCAAACCATCTTGGCATTACTCAGCCTGCTATGAGTAACAGCCTGCGTCGGTTGCGGGATTTGTTCGGTGATCCGTTGTTGGTTAGAACCAGTGAGGGCATGACGGCCACAGAGCGTGCCCGTGAACTGCAACCGCTGGTGCGCAGTATCCTTTCAGACATTGAGCAAGCGGTGCAGGAAAAAACACCGTTTGCGGCGTTGGAAAGCCAGCGGGTGTTTCGCATTATGGCCAGTGACTATGCCGAGTCCTGCCTGATGCCCAGGGTTTTGCGGAGAATCCGGCAAGAGGCTCCCCATGTAACCCTGGATGTGCTGACCCCAAGTGATGTGAGCTTTTTGGATGTGGAGCAGGGGCGCCTTGATATGGCGATTAACCGCTTCGATAAAATCCCCCAGTCGTTTCACCAGAAGACGCTTTGGATCGAATATTTTGCCTGCCTGATGAACGCCCGCAACCCCATATTGAAAGAGCCGTTCACACTGGATACCTACCTGGGTGCCAGCCATATATGGGTTAGCAAAACCGGCTTCGGCGTGGGTGTTGGGGTAAACCCCAAAGATGTGCAGCGCCTTGGCTGGGTGGATGAGGCCTTGTCCAGAATGGGAAGCCAGCGACAGATTTCGGTGTTTACCCGGCACTATCAGTCGGCCATGCTGTTGGCGGAACAGCACGATTTGATTGCCACGCTACCCTCCCGGGCAGCCTGGCTGCAAAAAGACAATGCTAACCTGGTGGTGAAGATACCCCCCTTCGAGATTCCGCCGTTTGAGTTGAAAATGGCATGGAGCCCGCTATTGCAACACAACTCCGACCACCAATGGCTGCGCAGGCTTATTTCAGATGTGGCAGAAGAGGTTGATGTGGAATTTGCGCCTTTTGGTGCCCGCTTTGAATCTGTAGACACACCTTTGGCGCATCAGTCACAGCGGTAGTTCGCGCAACTCAAGCGAACTGCGCCCTGCGTCCCACATGCGCTGGAATTTTTCCGACAGCCGTTTTACCCGGCCGCTGTCGGCGAACCCGGCAAACCCTGTAGGCCGGGTAAAGTCATGCCGGTACACCATGCCTTGCCGGTCTGCGAGCATAAAAGGCTGATCTTCGTGGGGGTAATCAGTGTTGATCAGTCTCAGCTCAATACGGCTGGGGAGCCTTCGCATGAGTTCCACCAACTGATGGCGGCGCTTTATTAGCGGCTGATCGTCATGAATCAGCAGCCGGATCTCGCTAAGCCTGTGACGACGTGCAAGGCTGGATACCAACTCTATGAATCTTTGGCGATCGTAAAAGTCGTGCGCCAGTATTCGGTCATACAGCCATAGCCGTTGACCTGTTTGGCCCAACATGGAATCCATCAGATTAAGCATGCTGCTTTCGTTTTCGAAGAGCCAAGACTGTGTGTCTTCGCCCAGCAGCATCGGGCGTGATCTGTCAGCGCCGGCCTGGGCGTTAAGTAGCGCAGGAGCAAGGCAGCGCATGTCTAAATGGGGAATACCTGCGTCTTCGTAAGGTTCTGAGCACACATGGAATCCGGCACGCTGATAGAAGGCTACGGCGTGTTGCTGAGCCGAGAGCTTCAGTTCCTGGTACTGCCCGGCGGCTTCGGCAATGAGGTACTGCAGCATAGCCTCGCCTATGCCTTGGCCGCGGAATTCCGGCAGAATGGCCATGCGCCCAATGTGGCCGGTTTCACCCAGTGTTGAGAACAGCCGGGCCACACCCACAGGGGTATTGTCGGGGAGTACCGCGAGAAAGTGATCGGCAATTTCGTCGGTATCGTCCCATTCCAGCTCAGGGGGGACTTTTTGCTCATCAACGAATACTTTATGACGGATGCTCCGGATAGGCTCAGGAGCAAGCGGCCAGCTGTATTTTCGGATTCGAACGGTCATGGCATTACTCGAAATATATAGAGCCCTGGTTGTACAGATTTGTTAGCAGACCAAGCAGGGCCGGGTCGTCCGTATACTGAACCAGCGCGCTCATATTTATGTGGGCGCCGGCACACAGCAAGGGTGCCAGTGGGCGAGCTTCTCCCTTGAGCAAAAACTGCTCTCCGTCTGCAAACAGAGCGGTTTGGTCGCCCTCTTCATGATAGGCAAAGCGGGAGCCTTCGTTCCAGCGCAGGTGCTCGCCAGCCCGTACGGCCTCGGCAAAATCTTCATCCGATGCGGGCTCATCTGCGGGCGCCACAACATCCATGCTCTTCGGTGCCGTGGCGTATTGGCCAAACCATAGGGCCAACTGGCGTTTGTCCTGGAGCTTCTCGGCTAAAACAGCCTGCAGCCGGTCAATAACCTCAGGTGCGATGGTGCCGGGATTATTCTGAACCTGAAGATCCGGATCATTCAGGTGATTGGCAGCGTCTGGTTGATTGCACAAGAAATCCGTAAACCCGGTAAGAAGATCGTCGATGGTGGGCGCACGGAAGCCTACGGATAAGGTAATGCAGTCGTCTTCAGCTACGCCGTGATGGCCAATGCCCGGTGGCAGGTACAGCATATCGCCGGGGCCGAGAGTAACGGTTTCTTCGCCTTCCCAACTACTGAGTATCCGCAGTGGCGTGCCTTCTACTCGCGGGGAGGTGGGGTTGCAATGGCCGCCAAACGTCCAGCGACGGTGTCCCTGTGCCTGTAATAAGAACACATCATACTGGTCGTAGTGAGGCCCAACGCTGCCTCCTTTCGGGGCGTAGCTTGCCATGATGTCATCAAGGCGCCAGTTGGGTACAAATCGGAAGTGTTCGAGCAGATCTGCTATTTCAGGAATCCAGTGATCAAGCCCTTGTACCAACAAGGTCCAGTCCTGTTTAGGAAGCTGGCTGAAGCGTTCTTCAGAAAAAGGGCCGTTGTGCAGTTGCCAGGGCTTGCCGTTCTCATTCTCGATAACGATGCGAGATTCCACGCCTTCTTCACAGGCAAGGCCAGCAAGTTCATCGCCATCAACAGGGCACTGAAACCCAGGAAACGCCTGGCGGATGACCATTGGCTTTTTTTGCCAGTAATCCTTCAAAAACTCGGAAGGTGAAAGTCCGCCAAGCATATCCATGGGTGTGCGTCCTCAATTCAAATGTTGCGGGCTTGATCAACCGCGTTGCCAATGTAGTTGCCCGGTGTCAGGGCCATTAGTTCGGCCTTCGCGCTATCGGGCATCTCTAGGCTTTCAACAAAGCTTCTGATGACTTCTGGTGACATGGCTTTGCCGCGAGTCAGTGCCTTGAGCTTTTCATAGGGCTTCTCAATGTTGTACCGGCGCATCACGGTTTGGATTGGCTCAGCAAGCACTTCCCAGGCTTTGTCCAGATCTTCATCTAAACGCGCTGGGTTGATTTCCAGTTTGCTTAGCCCCTTCAGAGTGGCCTCGTAGGCGATCAAACTGTGGGCGAAACCTACGCCCAGGTTGCGCAGCACCGTGGAGTCGGTCAGGTCGCGCTGCCAGCGTGAAATCGGCAGCTTGGCAGAAAGGTGGCCAAGTAGTGCGTTGGCAATGCCCAGGTTGCCTTCGGAGTTTTCAAAATCGATCGGGTTAACCTTGTGGGGCATGGTGGAGGAGCCCACTTCGCCTTCAATGGTTTTCTGCTTGAAGTAGCCCAGGGAAATATAACCCCAAATATCCCGGTCCAGGTCGATCAAAATGGTATTGAAACGGGCAACGGCGTCGTACAGCTCCGCGATGTAGTCGTGGGGCTCAATTTGCGTGGTGTACGGGTTGAAATCGAGGCCCAGGCTTTCAATAAAGGCTTTGGCGTTGGCTGCCCAATCTATGGCTGGGTAAGCGGAGATGTGGGCGTTGTAGTTGCCTACAGCACCGTTGATCTTGCCTAAAATCTCAATGTTACGGACCTGCTTGATTTGCCGATGCAGGCGGAACACCACGTTTGCGAACTCTTTGCCAACGGTGGTGGGTGAGGCTGTCTGCCCGTGGGTCCGGGACAACATGGGCTGTTCTGCGTGTTCTTGCGAAAGCTCAGCCAGTTTGTCGGCAACCCGGCTCATTGCAGGCAGTAGGCCGTTATCTAAGCCCTCACGAAGCATCAACCCGTGGGAGAGGTTGTTGATATCCTCTGAGGTGCACGCAAAGTGAACAAACTCGGTTACCGCGTGAAGCTCCGGAACGTCGACAATTTTTTCTTTGATAAAATACTCAACGGCTTTTACATCGTGGTTTGTGGTGCGTTCAATTTCTTTGATACGCCCCGCATCCTGCAGGCTGAACTCGCTGATCAGTTTATCAAGGAATGCGTTTGCCTCTGAGCTGAATGCTGGCACTTCGATAATTTCGGGATGTGCCGCCAATTGCTGCAGCCAACGGACTTCGACCGTTACGCGGTTCCTGATCAGGCCATACTCACTGAAAATGTCACGAAAAACGCTGACTTTGCTGCCATAGCGTCCATCGACCGGGGAAATGGCAGTCAGGGCGTTGAGTTCCATCGAAAACCTCTCAAATGATCAAAGAATAGGGTCAGAAAAAGGGAGGCACCATAATACACCAGCACAGCCGGTGAATCAGTGGTGCCGAGTCAGTTAGGAAACGAGTCGTTGGCTTTTTTTGCAAGCTCTCGGGCGTGCTCAATCACCTTGCGGCGGGAAAGCACCAGCTGCCAGCGCCGGCCTCCGCTTTGGCGCCAGAGCACCGCCGAGCGAATCCCTGCAAGCAGGAGCGCCCGTACCTTGGCGGCATTCTCGTCTCGCTGCAGTAGTGAGGGGTTGCCACTCACCTTAATCCTCAGGCGGAAGGTGCTGATGGTATCTGTGTAAATTGAAGCCAGGTTGCTGATCAGATTGCTGTGGATATAACCGAAATGGCTGGCGGTGTGCCTGGCCTGGTCAATACGGCTGCCAATTACCTGCAGCATGTCGTTATGCCGGTTAAGCTTGGACTCTAGCTGAATCAGATTCAGCACGTAGCGCAGTACTTCTATGTCCTGCTGTTTGCTCTGTTCACTCAGCACGGTGGAGAGCGTGAGCAACCCTTCTCGTATATCCGCTAATTCACCACCGTATACATCCAACGTGTTGGCCGGGTCGGTTGCGAACAGTGAGCGCAAGCAGGTTTCCAGGCTGGATTCGTTGCAGCTTCCGTTATTGGCGATTTGCTGAACTAGGTTGGCTGCTTGGAATACCCCTGCTAGTGCGAGGGTTTGGTCATGGATTGACTGGCTCATTGGGAAGCCTCCTGTGGGCCGGCTTGGGAAAGCCGATCGGGGAGGGCCTCGTCGTCGCGCCAAGTCTCAGTGATCACGCCGCCGCCCAAGCAAATTTCGCCGTCATAAAAAACCACAGATTGTCCTGGAGTCACTGCCCGTTGGGCGTCATCAAAAACCACTTTTACACCGCCTTCAATTGCTGTCACTTCGCAATCTTGATCCGGCTGTCGGTAGCGGGTTTTGGCTTTACATCGAAAAGACCGCGCCGGCGCTTCTGCGGCCACCCAATCAACCGGGCCAGATAGCAGCCCTCGGGAAAACAACAGCGGGTGATGTTTTCCTTGAACGGCGGTTAGTACGTTACGGGTTAAATCCTTTTCAGCTACGTACCAAGGGTCATCCCCAAAGTCGCTGAGCCCACCAATTCCCAGACCCTGGCGCTGGCCGATGGTGTGATACATCAACCCCTGGTGTTTGCCGATCTTTTTTCCGTCTGGTGTTTCGATATCACCCGGTTGTGCCGGCAGATACTGTTTTAGGAAGTCGCTGAATTTGCGCTCACCAATAAAGCAGATACCGGTGGAGTCTTTTTTGTCGTGGGTGACAAAGTTCTGTTGCTCGGCAATTCGGCGCACCTCTGGCTTTTCCAGCTCGCCCACGGGGAACAGTGTGCGGGCGATGCGATCGCCAGACACGGCATGCAGGAAGTAGCTCTGATCCTTGTTGCCATCCAGGCCTTTTAGCAACTGAGCTTTGCCAGAGCCGTCGGCAATCGGGCGCTGGCGAGTGTAATGCCCGGTGGCGATATAATCTGCACCCAGTGTGACGGCGTAGTCGAGGAAAGCCCGAAACTTCACTTCTTTGTTGCACAGAATGTCCGGGTTAGGAGTGCGCCCCGCCTGATATTCAGAAAGGAAGTGCTCGAAGACGCGATCCCAGTATTCAGCGGCAAAGCTGGCGGTGTGTAGTTTAATACCAATGGCATCGGCAACCGCTTGGGCATCGGCGAGGTCGGTCATAGCGGTGCAGTATTCGGTACCGTCGTCTTCGTCCCAGTTTTTCATGAACAGGCCTTCGACCTGGTACCCCTGATCCTTGAGTAACCAAGCAGCAACCGACGAATCGACACCGCCGGACATGCCGACGATTACGTGGGTGTTTTCCTGAGAAAGGGTTTCGGACGATGGATTTGTCATGACAGCTCTAGGCACCGGTGCAAAACGCGGGAGTCTACCATTTTGCGCCGGTTACGTCTGCGAGTCTGTGATCACATCCAGTGGATAGCAGCGGCCGTTTCGGTAATCTTCTATGCTTTTGATCACCAGCGGGCTGCGCAGTTTGTCGCCTAGCTGTCGGATGTCTTCCAGGGATAGCCAGTGCGCTGCAATGATCCCGACGTCGAGCTCATCGGTTACTTGTTGGCGGGCCTTTCCTATGAAACAGAAGCGGTAGTAGGTTACGCCGTTTGTCGGTGCCTTATAGGTGTACAAGCCCAGAAAGTGTTCCGGCTCTATATCCCAACCGGTTTCTTCCAGAGCTTCGCGTTTTACAGCGTCCAGGATGGCTTCGTCTTCTTCAACGTGCCCGGCAGGCTGATTGAATACAATCCTCCCACTACTGCGCTCCTCGACCATCAAGAACCGGCCATGCGCATCTTCAACCACCACGGCTACGGTGGCGTGAGGTGTCCAGGTCATGATCTTTGGGTTCTCCGTGGCGTTTTGGCGGATCGGGCGCGCGTCGGCCGCTTTCCGGGTTGTGGAGTTGCAGGCAGGTTGATGGAAGTTTTCCGGTATGTGCCCGGCTCAAGCCCTTCCAGCGACCAGTCGCCGATACGATAGCGGATCAACCGCAACGTTGGAAACCCAACGGCAGCCGTCATCCGGCGCACCTGCCTGTTTCGTCCTTCAGTTATGGTGAGTTCCAGCCAGCTGGTGGGGACTGTGTCGCGCCGGCGCACCGGCGGAACTCGGGGCCACAGCTTCGGCTCCTCCATTTTGCGGGCTTTTGCAGGTCGGGTGCGGCCGTCCTTAAGGGCTACGCCGGCACAAAGCGCTTCTATGGCGCTTACAGACACACTGCCTTCTACCTGAACCCAATATGTTTTGGCCATCTTTAGGGCGGGGGACGCTATACGATGCTGCAAGGGCCCGTCACTGGTTAGTAGAAGAAGGCCCTCGGAATCGTAATCTAAGCGCCCAGCAGGGTAGATGCCTGGTATACCAACCCAGTCAGCCAGAGTTGAGCGGGGCTTCTGCCCGGCGGATGTAGGCTCATCCGTAAACTGGCTGAGCACCTGGAAAGGCTTATTAAAAAGGATGAGTTCAGCCATGGGGCCGGCTCCCGAGCAAGGGAAGTAGAATCAGAGGGAAGAGTACGTAGAAAAAGAGACGTTTGAAAGCACGAAACAAACCCTATGCCGCGCACAGAGCATGTGTGGGCAGAAACCTGCCGGATCTATCCGGCAGGAGGGCTTAGTCTATGTGCGGCCTGCCTAGTATGTGCTTTAGGCGTTCGCAGCGCGGGGAGGGTAGTCTCCGCGATCCGCTTCCTCAGTGCCGGCAGAGTCTTCAGAGGGTTCTGAGGCGTCCGCCTGGGTTTCGGCCTGTCCGCCCGCCTCCTCATCGGGTACGATGTTGATGGCATGCACACCCTTGTCGCTGGGCTTTTTATCGAAACTGACTGCCTGGCCCGCTTTCAACGTCTTGTAACCGTCCATTTGGACTGATGAAAAGTGGGCGAATAGATCGTCACTGCTGCCATCCTCTATGATGAAACCGTAGCCCTTGGCATTGTTGAACCACTTTACCTTGCCCCTTGGCATGATGAACTCCCCTGTTCTTTTGCTGTCACTTGTTGTTGTTCATTTCACTGACTGGCTCAGCTTCTGCGTTTTGCCAATATCAGTTACAAGAATTACTCATGTATTAACATTATTTTACACTGCAGGTTAACTTTCGGCGAAACCCGGAGTCGAGTCAATAGTTTCTATTGCTGTATTGTGTGGTTGAACGCAGTCCGGAAGCGGTATCATGTACGTATTGATAACTAATCCATCCCCAGGTCGGGATCTGACTTGAAAACCTGGGGCCTGATAACCACATTAATAAAAGGCACCGAGAACCGGTAAAGAATGATGCGGACTATCGAAAATTCTCTACTAGTATTAAATCAGGGGGAGGATGAACAGCCGGGTCGTCACGACGACCTCAGTGTTGCTCCTGAAAAGCCTGCCCTGAAACGCCCGTCGCAATTCCGGGTGATGCTGTTGAATGATGATTACACGCCCATGGATTTTGTTGTGGAAGTGTTGATGACATTTTTCGGAATGAATGAAGAAAAGGCGACACAGGTGATGCTGCTCGTCCATACTCAAGGTAAAGCGATATGCGGGGTTTACACCCGAGACATCGCTGAAACAAAGGCAGCGCAGGTGAACCAGTATTCCTCTGAATGCGATCATCCGCTCCTTTGCGAGATTGAATGTGCAGATTGATAGACGGCGGGGTGGCCCATGCTGAGCAAAGATCTTGAAATTACGCTGAATACGGCCTTCAAAAGTGCCCGCGACAAGCGTCATGAATTCATGACCGTGGAACATTTACTGCTTGCTCTGTTGGAGAATGAGTCTGCAGTGGGTGTTCTCAAAGCCTGCGGAGCAGATCTCAAACAACTCCATGATGAGCTGGTCGAGTTTGTGGATTCTACAACGCCACTGATTCCGAGTAGTGATGACGAGCGAGAGACCCAGCCAACACTTGGGTTTCAGAGAGTGCTGCAGCGCGCTGTGTTTCATGTGCAATCTTCCGGCAAGAAAGAAGTGACTGGTGCCAATGTGCTGGTAGCTATTTTCAGTGAGCAGGAAAGCCAGGCTGTGTATGTGCTCAAGAAACAGAGTGTTGCGCGTATCGATGTGGTCAACTTCGTGTCCCATGGGATTTCCCGTGTTCAGGGCGCTGAAGAACAGGACGGCAACGAGCAAGCCTCCCAAGAGGAAGCTGGTGAGGAGGGCGGGCAATCTAAACCGCTGGAAGCTTACGCAACCAACCTGAATGAGCAGGCCCGTCAGGGGCGAATTGATCCGTTGATCGGTCGCGAACATGAGGTTGAGCGTGTGGTGCAGATTCTTGTGCGCCGACGCAAAAACAACCCTCTGCTGGTTGGTGAGGCCGGTGTTGGTAAAACCGCCATTGCAGAAGGGCTGGCTAAGCGCATAGTCGATGGCCAGGTACCGGATATCATTTCCGATGGCGTGGTGTACTCACTAGATCTTGGCGCCCTGTTGGCCGGAACCAAGTACCGTGGTGACTTCGAGAAGCGCCTGAAAGCACTGCTCGCAGCGCTGAAAAAAGAGCCGCACGCGATTCTGTTCATCGATGAAATTCATACCATTATTGGTGCAGGCTCTGCATCTGGTGGGGTGATGGATGCCTCGAATCTGCTCAAGCCAATGCTGGGTTCTGGCGAGATCCGTTGTATTGGTTCAACCACTTATCAGGAATTCCGGGGCATCTTCGAGAAAGACAGTGCACTGGCCCGTCGCTTCCAGAAAATTGATGTGAACGAGCCCAGTGTTGAAGACACCTACCAGATACTCAAAGGGTTGAAGCCGAACTTTGAAAAGCACCATGATCTGAAATATACAGATCAAGCCCTGCGCGTGGCTGCGGAACTGGCGGATCGGTACATTACGGATCGCCACCTTCCGGATAAAGCCATCGATGTAATTGATGAAGCCGGTGCACGACAGCGCTTGATGCCAGAGGGTAAGCGCCTAGACACGGTGGGTGTGCCAGAGATCGAAGATGTGGTTGCCAAAATTGCCCGTATTCCGCCCAAGAACGTTTCCACTAGCGACAAAGATCTGCTGCGGAATCTGGAGCGTGATCTGAAGATGGTGGTGTTTGGGCAGGATCCCGCAATTGAGTCCCTGTCTACTGCCATTAAGCTGGCTCGTGCCGGCCTGAAAGCGCCAGAGAAGCCAGAAGGTTCTTTCTTGTTTGCTGGGCCTACGGGCGTCGGTAAAACAGAAGTGACCAAGCAACTAGCCAAGGCGCTTGGGGTTGAGCTGGTTCGGTTCGATATGTCGGAGTACATGGAGCGCCATACGGTCTCGCGCCTGATTGGCGCACCACCTGGCTATGTCGGCTATGACCAGGGTGGCTTGCTCACAGAGTCTGTGAATAAGCACCCACACTGCGTGTTGCTGCTGGACGAAATAGAGAAAGCGCACCCGGAAGTGTTTAACCTGCTTCTTCAGGTTATGGATCATGGCACCTTAACGGATAACAACGGTCGCAAGGCCGATTTCCGGCATGTGATTCTGGTGATGACCACCAACGCCGGTGCGGAGAGCATGGCTCGCCGCTCGATCGGTTTCAGCGAGCAGGATCACAGCTCCGATGGTATGGAAATCATCAGTAAGACCTTCACGCCGGAATTCCGAAACCGTTTGGATAGTATTATTCAGTTCGGTGACCTGCAGAAGAGCACCATCACCTTTGTGGTAGACAAGTTCCTTACCGAATTGCAGGCGCAACTGGATGAGAAGCATGTGGTGTTGCATGTGGACGACGCAGTTAAATCCTGGCTGGCGGATAAGGGTTACGATGTGACCATGGGCGCTCGCCCGATGTCGCGTCTGATTCAGGACAAGATCAAGCGTCCGCTTGCGGAGCAGATTTTGTTTGGTGAGTTATCCGAGAAAGGTGGGGATGTGTTCATCCATCTCAAGGATGATGAGTTGGTGTTTGACTATGAGGATGAGCCTGCAGAAGCTGTTTAAGCCAGCTGTTAGGCGGGCAAGGAACGCCGCCCACAAAAAAACCGCTGCAGTGATGCAGCGGTTTTTTTGTGCTTATGCGACGTCGCCTTAGCGGGCGCGGTACACAATTCGGCCTTTGCTCAGATCGTAAGGCGTTAACTCAACCTTGACCTTGTCGCCAGTCAGGATGCGGATATAGTTTTTACGCATCTTGCCGGAGATGTGAGCAGTAACAACATGACCGTTACTCAGCTCAACCCGGAACATTGTGTTTGGAAGGGTATCAAGAATAACGCCTTCCATTTCAATAGCATCTGTCTTCGCCATTCAGTAAAAACCTCTATTGGGAATACTTTCCGTAATTTTAAATTGCGCAATTCTGCCTGATTTATCGGCGTTTGGCAAAGTGTGTAAGCAAGCACCCATGAAAAACATCGCCTGATTGCCCTTTACCAAGGCGGCTACCACGGCACGAAGCGCTAAGAGGCGTGTATTGCTTGCCACTGACCGTCTTGCAATGCTTCTATCGGCTTGAAGCGGGTTTTGTAATTCATCTTCTGGCACTGTTTTATCCAGTAGCCCAAATATAGGTGAGGCAAGTCACGCCGGCGGGTTTCTTGGATTTGCCACAGCACGGCGAAGGTACCCAAGCTTCTGTGCTCCAGGGCCGGATCGAACACGGTGTATATGGCGGAAAGCCCATCATCTAGTGCATCTACGGCGGCTAGCGCCACCAGCTCTCCATCTTTGCGCATTTCCAGAAACAGAGAGTTTGTGGCTCCCTCTACGAGAAACGAGGTGAACTGTTCCCGCGAGGGTGGGTACATGTCGCCGTCTTTGTGTCTCAATTCTACATAGTTGGCGTACAACTGATAATAGCTTTCGCTGAATGTTGTGGGTACCAGTGCGCACTCAAGGTCGCTATTTTTTTTCATGACCCGACGCTGGCTGCGATCCGGGCGGAAGTCATTTACGTTCAACCGTACGGGAATGCAGGCATTGCATGCTTCGCAATGGGGTCGATAATAATGGGATCCACTGCGCCGGAAGCCCAACGATGTGAGTTGGCTATACAGTTTTTTGTCGATGTTGGCTCGTGGATCAACAAACATGGTTGTTGCTTCGCGATCCGGTAGGTAGCTGCAATCGTGGGCCGGGGTTGCGAAGAATACCAGGGTTCTGAGACTACTCATTCATGCCTCCGGCCCGAGCCATTGCCAGTGGAGTGTCCAGTCGGGCTGATTCGGTTTTCGGTCTGCGTATGTACCGATTATAGATAAAAACTCGCTTCTGGGTAGAGTTTGTGCGCCCATGCTGATTAAGTGGTCGCTCTCTACTTGGCAGTCTATTATTCGGTACCCCCAGTCTTGCAGTTGGTGGGCAAGGTGAACCATCAGCACTTTGGAGGCATTGGTTTCCAGCGAGAACATGGATTCGCCAAAAAAGCATTGCCCAATAGCAAGCCCGTACATGCCTCCTGCCAGTTCGCCCTTTTGGTTCCACACTTCGATGGAGTGGGCAGCGCCTTGCCGGTGCAGTTCTGAGTAACTGGCGATCATATCGTCGGTTATCCAAGTACCTTCGCTGCGGGTGGAGGCGCATAGGCGGATGATGCGGCCGAAAGCTTGGTTGGTGGTTACTCGGAACCGGCGCTGGTTAAGGGTTTTGCGCAGGCTGCGGGATACGTGGATGTCTTCTGGAAACAGTACGCACCTGGGGTCTGGAGACCACCAGAGTATGGGTTGGTCGTCGCTGTACCAGGGGAATATACCGCTGCGATACGCGAGGATTAGACGTTCTGTGGATAGGTCGCCGCCCAGTGCAAGAAGGCCATCGGGATCATCGAGAGCTTCTTCGGCTGGGGGGAACCAAAGTTGGTCAGGGTCTAGCCAGGGTAGTGAGGTCATTCGCTACAACTTGGGAGTGTCGGTGGGTGGGGCCGGCCCCACCCACCTCATCGACTTATGAGTTACCTGGTCCAGCATAACTCAATCAGTTTTAATCCTGCTGATCCAGAAACTTTTCAGCATCCAAAGCCGCCATGCAACCAAAGCCGGCGGAGGTCACGGCTTGGCGGTAAACGTGGTCGGCAACGTCGCCGGCGGCGAATACGCCTGGGATGCTGGCTTGGGTGGCCATGCCTTCTAAGCCAGACTGAATCTTGATGTAACCGTTTGCCATGTTCAATTGGCCTTCGAACAAGCTGGTATTGGGCTTGTGTCCGATAGCGATGAAAACGCCTGCAAGGTCAAGATCCTGTGTGGCGCCGTCTTTCATGCTTTTGATGCGCATGCCGGTTACGCCGGTGCCGTCGCCCAAGACTTCATCCAGAGTGTGATCCCAGACAATGTTGATGTTGCCGTTTTCGGCTTTTTCGAAAAGTTTGTCCTGCAGGATTTTCTCGGCGCGCAGGCTGTCACGGCGGTGAACCAGGGTAACTTCTGCCGCGATGTTGGAGAGGTACAGGGCTTCTTCCACGGCGGTGTTGCCGCCGCCGATAACCGCAACCTTCTGCTTTTTGTAAAAGAAACCGTCACAGGTGGCACAGGCAGATACGCCTTGGCCTTTAAAGCGTTCTTCGGACTCCAGGCCCAGGTACATGGCGGTTGCACCGGTGGCGATAATCAGGGAATCACAGGTGTACTCGCCACCGTCGCCTTTTAGGCGGAAAGGGCGGCTGTGCAGGTCAGCTTCGTTGATCGTGTCGTAAACGATGCTGGTTTCAAAACGCTCGGCGTGTTTGAGCATTCGCTGCATGAGCTCTGGGCCTTGAACGCCATCGTTGTCGCCCGGCCAGTTGTCTACGTCGGTGGTGGTGGTGAGCTGGCCACCGACTTCAATGCCGGTTATCAGTGTTGGGTTCAGGTTTGCCCTGGCTGCATAGACAGCCGCTGTGTACCCAGCGGGGCCGGAGCCGAGGATGATTAACCGGGAATGTTTGCTTTCGCTCATGGGTGTCTCTCACTAAAACGGTACGTGTCAGGCTCTTTTAGAGCCGGCAATACGAGGAAGATGGAAAGGCTACCACGAATGCGGCGGGCTTCCATTTGTTTTGGCCAATACGGCTGATAAAGCGTCGCTATTTACCCCAACACAGAAACGGTGGTTAGCAGCTGTCGCACACGCTCTGCACTTTTCCCAGATTCGCCCTGTTCAAGCCGGTGCTCGGCAATCGCCGGGAACACAGCTTGAATGTCGTCGGGCAGGGCGTGCTGTCGGCCTTGCATCAGAGCCCAGGCCTTTGTGGCTCTCAGCAATCCAAGCCCCGCTCTTGGCGATAAACCGTATAGCAATCCGGGCATTCGGCGGCTTTGTTCAAGCAGGCGCTGGATATAGTCCAGTAGGGCTGGGCTTGCGGTCACGCGGCTCACTTCATCTTGCAGCTTTGCTAGGTCGGCTTCTGAAAGCAGGGTGTTGAGCCGGTCGGTCATTGCCCGGCGATCCTCGCCTTCTAGCAGTTCTCTCTCGGCCCTGGGATCAGGATAGCCAAGGCGTATGCGCATCAAAAACCGGTCGAGTTGGGATTCTGGCAAGGGGTAGGTGCCACCCTGTTCGGTCGGGTTCTGTGTGGCAATCACGAAAAACGGGTGTGGTAATGGACGGGTCTCGCCTTCAATGGACACTTGGCGTTCTTCCATGGCTTCAAGTAGGGCACTTTGGGTTCGTGGTGACGCCCGATTGATCTCATCCGCCAGTACAACCTGAGCGAATATTGGCCCCTGGTGGAACACCAAGCTGCCTGCCTGTTTGTCGTACATGGAATAGCCTAGTACGTCTGCGGGCAGCAGGTCGTTGGTAAATTGAATGCGTTGGTAGCTAAGCCCCATGGCTTTGGCCAAGGCGTGGGATAGGGTGGTTTTGCCCATGCCGGGGATGTCTTCGATCAGCAGGTGGCCGCTTGCAAGTAAGCCGCAAAGGGCCAAGCGCACCTGGTGATCCTTGCCAAGGAGAATCTGATTGAGCTCGGTAATTACGGTGTCTACCAGCTTTTTCATACCGGGTTTAATCCCTCACTCTTTTAAGAATATCGCCGTAGGCGTCTATGCGCCGGTCTCTGAAGTACGGCCAGATGCGGCGAATCGATTCACTGCGATGGCGATCGATGGTCACGCTCAGAATACACTCGGCGGTGTCGTCAGCCCGGGCTAGAAATTCACCCTGTGGACCGCAGATGAAGCTGTTGCCCCAAAATTGGATACCACTGGTTTGTCCCAAAGGATCTGGCTCTGTACCCACCCGGTTGGGTGCCACCACTGGTAGGTTGTTGGCTATAGCGTGCCCACGCTGAACCGTTACCCAGGCATCTAATTGGCGGGCCTGCTCATCTGGGTCATCGGTCGTGTCCCAGCCGATGGCGGTGGGGTAGATCAGTATCTCGGCACCGGCTAGGGCCATCAACCGGGCGGCTTCTGGATACCATTGATCCCAGCATACAAGAACTCCCAGCTTGCCTGCCGAGGTCTCGATGGGTGAAAACCCGTTTCGGCCGTCGTTGAACTGCGCATCGCCAGGGGTGAAATAGAACTTCTCATAGAAGCCCGGGTCGTCCGGAATGTGCATTTTTCGGTACAGGCCGGCAATAGAACCGTCACTTTCGATAACCACAGCGGTGTTGTGATAAACGCCGTTCATGCGTCGCTCAAAAATGGAGCCAACAATGACGATACTTAGTTCCCTGGCCAGATTGGAAAGCCGTTCGCTGGTAGGGCCGGGGATGGGCTCGGCCAGGTCGAAGATGCTGGTATCCTCGGTTTGGCAAAAATACTGGGTTGCGTGCAGTTCCTGCAGAACAATCAGTTCAGCGCCGCCTGCGTTGGCTTCGCGAACAAGCATTTCAGTGGTTGCCAAGCTGGCCGCCTTGTCTTTACTGCAAGCTTGCTGAATAGCGGCGACTGCGAGTTGGTTTGAAGGTTGGCGTTTGCCTAGGTTTTGGCTCATGTCGTGACGACTCCTTCCGGAATCTGCATGGTAACGCAATGCAGGCTGCCATGCTGTTTCACCAAGGCTCGACAATTGATTGGGATAATCTCCCGGTCGGGGAAAATCTCCGTGAGAATGCGAGTGGCGTACTTATCCTGCGGTACATCATAAACCGGCAGAAGGACTGCGCCATCGATGATCAGGAAGTTGGCGTAAGTGGCCGGAAGCCGTTCGCCCTCATCGCCGAATACCGGGTCTGGCCAAGGCAATGCGGTTAGCTTGTAAGGAGATCCATCCCGTTGGCGGAACTCCTTAAGGTCTTCTTCCATGGCGGCCAAGGCGCTGTAATGCTCATCAGCTACGTCTGGGCAGGCTACATAGCAGATATGATCCGTGGCGCAAAACCGGGCCAGCGTATCTATGTGGCTGTCGGTGTCGTCCCCTGCCAAATAGCCGTGGTTGAGCCAGAGGATGCGATCTGTGCCGAGCATTTCAGACAGCAGCTGCTCTATGGCACCTCGATCCATGGACGCATTGCGTGTGGGGGTTAGAAGACACTCGCTGGTCGCGAGTAACGTGCCTTCGCCATCTGATTCGATGGAGCCGCCTTCCAGTACAAAGTCCACCGCCTGCATCTGGGTGGTTCCAAATACTCCATAGTTGGCGAGATGACGGTTGAGCGCGTCATCTTTTTCCCAAGGGAATTTGCCGCCCCAAGCATTGAAACGAAAATCCAACAGGGTGGGTATTTCATCTGTGAATACGGTAATCGGGCCATGGTCGCGGGTCCAGGTGTCGTTTGACGGTGCAGGTACCGCACGCACACGTCCCGGTAGGCCTTGTTGATCGGCCCAGGCATTAAGCTCGCGCTCAAGATCCTGCAATCGAATAACGTGTTCGCAGCTGATAATCAGATGTTCAAAACGGAGAACCGAGCGGGCGATTTCAAGGAATACCGGCTCTACCTCGTCAATAATCCCTGCCCAGTCAGTACCTGGGTGAGGCCAGGTAAGTACTACGGCGCTTTGGGGTGCCCATTCAGCTGGCAACACGCGTCGGAATGTCACTTTACAATCACCTTAAAAGTGCAAAAGCCGCCATTCTAACCAAAGGGCGGCGTATCGTCAGGGTGTGTGCCCGGACGCACCGGGCGGAAAACGCTTGCTTTGATGGTCTCAGCGTTGGCGTGTCAGTACCGAGTGGATAACTCGATTTTTTTCGAAATAAACCACAAACTTGCCATAGTGCCACTGGCTGATGGGAGGCTGCCCAACAGCGGTATCAATTGAGTCTGGTTGCCCCCACGCGGATTGCACGGAAGCTTGTGTCATTCCCATGCTGGGCATGTTTTGCTGGCTCCTATCTGCTTGGCTGCCTACTGGCACGCGAAGATCTTCGGCAAGTGCGCCAGAAGCAGGGACGAGAGTGAGGAATAATGCCGTTGCCAGTGTACCAGCCAGGGCTCGCTTTATTGTCATTGATGGATCTCCATTAATACGGGGCCTCCGGTAAGCACTCCGAAGACATGGATAAAACGTAATATCCGAGAATTGGGGGCAAAAGTCACATGTTTTCGCCAGTCTACTCGTTTTGCCGTTGGCGAATCTGCCACCGCATCACATGCCGCGTGATTTGCTGGCGGTCGCCATCTTGTATCCGGATAAAACCGGTATGAACCCTTACTCCGCCTGTTCCGTCAGCCTGTACGTCTAGCACCTGTGCAACGGCTCGGGGCTGAAAAAGCTCTGGTGGCAGGGTCATGCGAATAGCAAGCCTGTCGCCAGTCTGCCATGCTTGCGGACTCGCGGAAAAGGCTAGGCCGCCCTCACTGAGAGTAACGTCTTGCCAGTCGTCTGGTTGCAAGGGATTTTGCTGAAAGGCCATAATGCGCGCAAGCGAGTCCAGCTTGCCGTTCAAGGACTTTACCACGCCTGTAAGCAGGCGGTCCTGATCCGCAAGGCTGGCTAGCTGAGATTTGATGTCCTGATCCAGACGCCTGAATTCAGCTTTCAGGGTCTCTAGGTGATCGTCATTAAAAGGATTCTCGTCGAGCCCGCCTGAGGGCGGCAGCTTACGGACATCCAGGCCAATCCGGTCTTCAATGCGGAAAAACTCCCTACGTTCAGGTAGGTACTCTGCCTATTCGGGCGGTGTGTCTTGAGTGTGCATTCGGGGCTCCGCGAATAAGGATATCAGCCAGTAGTGTCAGTAATGTCACTATTAAAAGTTTAGCAGTTTCCCGCAGCGCTGAAAGGCCGGCGGGAATTCCAGACCACGATCGACCTGAAGGTAGCGACAGGCACCTCTCCATGTTCAGACCCTTATCGTTTTCTATCGGCTTGCGGTATACCGCAGCCAAAAGGCGCAACCACTTTATTTCTTTTATTTCTCTTACCTCCATGATCGGCCTGATGCTTGGCGTTGCTGTGCTGATCATCGTGTTATCCGTCATGAACGGTTTCGATCGTGAGCTTAAGCAGAGAATCCTAGGCATGGTGCCCCATGCCATTATCCAGGGCAGCGGGCCGCTGGATGACTGGGAGTCTGTGGATGCTCAGGTGCAGAAGCACCCTCGGGTGTTGGCTGCCGCTCCGTTTATTCAGGGGCAGGGCATGGTCACCGGTGGTGGTGATGTGCGAGGGGTTATGCTCAACGGCATACTGCCTGAGGAGGAGCGCTCGGTCTCAATCATTGAAGATCACATGATTGAAGGTCACCTGGATGATTTGGTCTCAGGTGAGTTTGGCATCATCGTGGGCCGTACCATGGCCTCCAGCCTGCGCTTGCAACTGGGGGATAAAGTAACCGTGGTGCTACCCGAAGCCTCGGTAACGCCCGCCGGGGTGCTGCCGCGTCTTAAGCGATTCACGGTAAAAGGCATTTTCAGTGTTGGTGCTGAGCTAGACGGCAATTACACCCTTATTCACATGGATGATGCATCTAAGCTCATGCGCACTGGCGGGAAAGCTGAAGGCGTGCGGCTACTGGTTGATGACCTGTTTGCAGCGCCCAAGGTTGCAGAGGAGGCAGCCAAAGGCTTGTCTGGCCGTTATTATATTTCGGATTGGACCCGCACCCACGGCAACTTGTTCCAAGCAATTCGCATGGAAAAAACCATGATTGGCTTGCTGCTGATGTTTATTGTGGCGGTCGCTGCTTTCAACATTGTGTCAACGTTGGTGATGGTGGTGACCGACAAAACTGCGGATATCGCGATTTTGCGCACCATGGGTGCAACACCTGGGCGCATTATGCGAATTTTCATCGTTCAAGGTGCGGTTATCGGTGTTTTCGGAACCCTGATTGGCACGGCTCTTGGCGTTGTGGGTGCGCTTAATATCAGTGCATTTATTTCTTGGCTGGAAGGTGCGCTTGGGCAGAAGTTTCTGAGTGCCGATGTGTATTTTATCAGCTATTTGCCTTCCCAGTTGCAGTGGCAGGATGTGGCCATTATTAGTGGCGCGGGCCTTGCTATGAGCTTGCTGGCGACCATTTATCCGGCGTGGAGAGCGTCACGAGTGGATCCTGCGGAGGCTCTTCGTTATGAATAAGGAAAGTGAAGGCATGAAGGATGTACCCCTGGTGATCGACTGTCGACAGGTCACCCGGACCTACACTCAAGGGCCGGAAAAACTGACTATCTTCTCTGATATCTCTCTGGAAGTTACAGCGGGTGAAACTGTAGCCATTGTGGGTAGCAGTGGCGCGGGTAAAACCACATTGCTGAACCTTCTTGGTGGGCTGGATAAGCCGTCAACGGGGCAGATCTCGATATGTGGCAAGGATATCCATCGTTTATCCGAGGCGGGTCGTGCGCACTTTCGTAACCGTCATCTTGGCTTCGTTTACCAATTTCATCATCTATTGCCGGAATTTACTGCGCTGGAGAATGTCATGATGCCTGGCGCTCTTGGTGGCATGGCGATCGCAGATGCACGCGCGAAAGCGCAGACGATCTTGCAGCGGGTTGGGCTTGGCGAGCGTTTGGCTCATAAACCTGGTGAGCTATCAGGCGGTGAGCGTCAGCGAGTTGCCATTGCCCGAGCGCTGGTTAACGAGCCTGATTGTGTGTTGATGGATGAGCCCACTGGTAACCTCGATGAACATACGGGGGAGGGTGTTCGAGCGCTTATCGAGTCTTTGCGGGATCAGTTTGGGATTGCGTTTGTCATGGTTACTCATGATATGAAAATGGCGCGGAGCCTCGGGCGGGTTCTAAGGCTAGAGCAAGGTCGGCTAGTTCAGGAGGCCTGATCACGGGCGCGCCGGAGTTCCTTGCGGGCTCGACGGCGCGTTTGCCACTCCGAGCGGATTTTTCGGCGCCACAAGAACTGTATACCTAGGTAAGCCACGCAGGCAGAAAGTGTGGCAACCATCAGTGAGCCGAGATAAAGGGGGATGCCGATATCCAGCAGGCGCTCGCTTATCCAAGGCCACGACAATTGGAAGTCGAAGCTCAGAACCGGCCGGTTAAGGGCCCAAGCTCCTACCTTGTAGTTGAAGTAAAACATGGGCGGCATGGTAATCGGGTTACTGATCCATACCAGCACCACAGATAGCGGCAGGTTGGCGTTAAACCAGATGGCAAAGAATGCTGCAGCAACCATTTGGAACGGCATTGGGATGAAGCAGAAAAACACACCGATCAGAAACGCCCGTGCAACACTGTGACGATTGATGTGCCATAGGTTTGGTTCATTTAAGATATCGCCAAGAAATCCAAGCGACTGCATCGCTTGCACCTTCTCAGGTGATGGCAGATAACGTTTTATGAACTTCTTTGGCATTAGGAAGCTCTACCTTCAAGTAGACTAAAACTCCGGCGCCAAGGATGTCGCCGACGGATAAATCATCGGGAGGACAAGGATTGTCCGAAAGCTCTCTCAATGGCCTCGGCCGCTCTGGTTGTCGGGGCTCTGCAGGATTTTCCGCAGACCTCTCCACAGTATTAGGCATTTTCGCTTTTTCCTGCGGCGTCATCTTACTTTATAGGCTGGCGGTGTTACCACCTTCTGTGTGGCTGCTCGGGGCCGCGCTGCTAGCATTATTGTGGTTTTCGCCAATACGTCGTCTACTGCCTGAACCCGTTTGGTTTATTACGATCGGTTTTGCAACAGGTATTGCTTGGGCGGGTCTTTGGGCTCACGAGCGCCTTGAGCAGCAGCTTCCTGCTGGTTTTGAGGGTGAAGCAGTTCAGGTTTCTGGATACGTCTGTGACCTCCCGGTGGCAGGCAGTTTCAACAGTATTCGTTTCAGCTTCTGTGTCACCCATTGGTACGGGAATTCCCTCATCCCGAAAACGGATAACTGGCTACCGAAAAAATTACGTTTAGCTTGGTATGGCCAGCCTGAAGGGGTTCTTCCTGATCACCGGTTGCGCCTCGAAGTGGTGCTAAAGCGGCCCCATGGTACCCTGAACGCAGCTGGGTTTCGTTACGAGGACTGGCTATTCCGCAAAGGCTATCGCGCAACGGGCAGCGTACGCAGTGCGATTCCGGACCCGTCCGTATTTTGTGCTCCTGTGTGCCAGTACCACCGCATTCACGCCCGATTGGCGAATTGGGTTGACGAACAATTCGCCGATGCTCGCCATCATCCTCTAATTGCCTCACTGTTGATTGGCAATAGAGGGCACCTGTCTTCAAAACATTGGGACGTTTTTAAAGCAACAGGAACCATCCATCTGGTGGCTATCTCCGGCCTTCACCTTGGCCTGGTTGCTCTGGGTGCCGGGTTTGTTGCGCGTAGGCTTGTGCTAGCTGTGTCTTCTTATCGCATGAGTGAGCGCTCTGTGCGATTGATCGTGCTTCTTGTGATGCTGCTGTGCTGTCTGTTCTACGCGCTAGCTGCGGGATTTACTGTGCCAACCCGAAGAGCGCTGATTATGGTCGCGGTCGGTAGCTGGTTTCTGCTGAAGGCACGGCAGATGCCTGTTTGGCGTTCGCTTGTGGTGGCCCTTGGGCTGGTTCTATTGCTTGATCCCTTTGCACCGTTGGATCAAGGGTTCTGGCTATCTTTTGGCGCAGTTTCTGTGCTGCTTTGCGTATTTGCCGGGCGCTTAGGCGGTGCGGGATGGCTCACTGGCCTGGTTCTCGCTCAAAGCGCCGTATTTGCCGGGCTTTGGCCGATTCTTGAATTAGTCGGGCAGGGCCAGCCGGTTGCCGGCTTGCTTGCCAATATTTTTGCCATTCCTTGGGTTTCTCTGATTGTGATGCCCGCACTTATTGTTGGCGCGCTTTTGGTTGCCGTAGTTCCGGCATTGTCGGGGGTGATTGGCCCTTTGCTTGATGCAGTGCTTGGATGGATGTGGGGTTTTCTGGAATGGGTTGCCAGCATGAGTTGGCCTAGCCTTAATGGGAGTATGGCGGAAATTGTGGGGCTTGCTGTATTGGTATTGCTGATTGCGACGGTTCCCATCCGGGGTTTTCGCATTGCGGGGGTTGTACTTGTGTTGGCCTGGGCCGCGGTCGCAAATTTGCCAAGCGACGCTGAGAACCCCGCAGTGGCTGAGCCCGAAGTGAGGGTGTGGGATGTTGGTCAGGGGCTCTCAGCGTTGTTTCGGGCAGGCGATGAGGTATTGCTCTACGACACTGGGCCAGAGGTAAAGGGCGTGTTTTCTTCAGCTGAATCTGTGTTGTTGCCCAATCTCCGGGCATTGGGTATCAGCCGTATCGATGCGCTTGTGATAAGCCATGCCGACAGCGACCACTCGGGTGGGATTGACCTGCTACTGGAAGAGTTTGATGTTGGCCGAATCCTGACAGGTGAACCGGGTGCGATTCGTAAAAAGCTGGAGCAGGGCCGTAAAGTCAGCATCCAGGGTTGCACAGACGAGGTAATGCTTGGAGATGAACTGTCGCTGACTTTCTGGCAGGCAAAAGGTCATTTTGAAGGCAACGATGCATCCTGTGTTCTTACCGTCCGACACAAGCAGTCCGCAGTGGAATGGATTTTCCCCGGTGATATCAGCGCTCGCATCGAATCTCGCTACCTGGAGGAGCTTGGGAGCCGGCAGCCAGCTAGCAAGCCTCGTGAGCGAGTGGTTATTGCGCCTCACCATGGTAGCAAGACCTCATCCTCTGAAGCCTGGGTAGGCGAGCTGAGTCCGGATTTGGTGATCTACACGGCCGGATACCGACACAGGTATGGACATCCCCATGAAGACGTCACCAAGCGCTACCAGAGGGCTGGCGTTGAAGCGCTCAATACCGCCTGTTCCGGCGGCTTGGTTATGAAGTTGGTTGCAGGCTCACTAAAAATCCGAGAGGCTCGCCATGACGCCCCCTTCTGGATCAGCGGTCCGGGCCTGGCCAGAGCTCAGTGTAAAATACCGTGACATTGCGGGTGTGGCCTCAACCAGCAGCTATGCTAAAGTAGCGCGGCTTGTAAACAATCAGGGAGATCAAGCGTGTTCGAGTTGTTGAAAGCCGGTGGCATTTTGATGGTGCCAATTGTTGCCTGTTCTATCCTGGCGCTCGCGATTGTTCTAGAGCGTTTTTGGACTCTTCGAGCGTCCCGTGTGTCGCCGCCTCAAACCATTAATGAGCTTTGGCGCTGGATCAAGAAAAAAGAACTGAACGCCCGAAAGTTGAAGGCGTTGCAGGGCTCATCCCCTATGGGCCGAGTGCTTGCAGCCGGTCTCATGAATGCCAAGCATGGCCGTGAGATTATGAAAGAGAGCATTGAGCACGAGGCCAGCCAAGCTATTCATGAGCTGGAACGCTTCCTGAATCCACTGGGCACTGTTGCAACTATCACACCGCTGCTGGGTCTGCTGGGCACCGTGATCGGCATGATCAAAGTGTTTGCTGAAATCCAGCTTGCGGGTGTGGGCGATGCGGGCAATCTTGCTGGGGGCATCTCCGAGGCTTTGATCACCACGGCTTCCGGGCTGAGTGTCGCTATTCCGGCGCTGATTTGTCACCGGTATTTTATTCGCCGGGTAGACGAACTGGTGGTGGGCATGGAACAAGAAGCCATCAAGCTGGTTGAAGTTGTACACGGTGACCGCGAAATCGACGTGGAAGGGGCCTAAACGCCGTGAAGTTCACACGCCAGAGAAGTCAGGAAGTTGGGGTAGACTTGACGCCGCTGATCGATGTGGTTTTTCTGCTGCTGATTTTCTTTATGGTCTCTACGACCTTCACCCGGGAAAGTCATTTGCAAGTGGAATTGCCAGAAGCCAGTGGTGAGCCAGCGTCTGCTTCTGAAGTGAAGCAAATAGATGTAGTGATCAACGCTGAAGGCCAGTACATCCTGAACGATAAAGCGCTCGTGAATAACCGCCGTGAGACCCTTGAGCGTGGCGTGAGTGAATTGGCCGAAGGTGACCATAGCCTACCGTTCGTTATTACTGCTGACGCCCGTACCCCCCATGAATATGTAGTGAGAGCTATGGACGTTGCGGGTCGTCTAGGTTTTGCCGGGCTGAGCATTACTACAGAGCGTGAGGCCGAAAGCCAGTGAGCCATGCAGAACCGTCACCAGACCCCAAGAAAGTCCAGCCTGGCGACAGCTGGGAAACATACAAGCGCCTGCTAACTTATGTAAAACCGTTTTGGGTAGCGTTTTCTCTTGCGGTTTTAGGCAACGTTATTTATGCGGCTGCCTCCACGGGAATGGCCGCAGCTATGGAGTACGTAATAGCTGCCATTGAAAATCCTACCGAGCAAAACCGAATTCTGCTAACTGCCTTGATTATAGGCATGTTTACGTTTCGGGGTATCGGCACATTTTTGAGTCAGTATTTCATCAGCTATGTCGGTCGGCACGTCATTAACTCGCTTCGTAACGATGTGTTTAACCGGCTGATGGCCCTCCCATCTCGTTATTTCGACGAAAATGCCGCCGGAAGACTGGTGTCCAAGCTAACGTTTAACGTAGAGCAGGTGGCGGAAGCCACCACGAATGCTGTAACGATCACGCTTAGGGAAGGCCTTACCATTGTCGGCTTGCTCAGTTTCATGCTGTACACCAACTGGAAGCTGACACTGATCTTTTTGGCCGTTGGGCCAGTGATCGGAGCGGTCGTCAGTTATGCCAGTAAGCGTTTTCGCAAGATCAGTCAACGTATTCAGGGCTCTATGGGTGACATAACCCACGTAGCTTCTGAGTCTATTATTGGGTATCGGGTTGTACGGACGTTTGGCGGCGAAGAATATGAAAAGGCACGTTTTCAAAAGGTTAACGATAGAAACCTAAAGCAAAGTCTTAAGATGGCATCTACCCAAGCTATCAGTGTTCCAGTGATTCAGTCTCTGGTGGCGGTTGCCATTGCGGCGCTTGTATGGACCATGCTCGCCCCGGAGATCCGTGGCGGAATGACAACAGGCCAGCTGGTCGCCTTTATTACCGCGGCCACCACCATGGCCAAGCCGATCCGCCAAGTTACATCGGTCCATGCCAAGATCCAAAAAGGCGTGGCCGCCGCTTACGATGTGTTCGAAACTATCGACGAAGCTCCGGAAAAAGATCCCGGCTCCTATGCTCCCGAGCGTGTTAAAGGAAACATTGAGTTTGATGATGTGTCGTTCCGTTACCGGGATCAGCTCGACAATGTATTGGAAGGCATCTCCGTTGATATCCCCCCAGGCCAGAGTGTGGCGTTGGTGGGACGTTCGGGCAGCGGAAAATCTACGATGGTGAGCTTACTGCCCAGATTTTACGAGTATACCGGTGGCGATATTCGGATTGACGGGCGCCCACTTAAGGACTTTTCCCTAAAAGCGTTGCGAGCCCAGATTGCGCTGGTTACCCAAAGCGTTGTGCTGTTTAACGATTCGATTGCGGCCAATATAGCCTACGGTGCGCTTCGCGAATGCAGCCGGGAAGAAATACGTGAGGCCGCGGCCAAAGCCCATGCATTGGAGTTTATCGACCGAATGCCAGAGGGCCTGGACACGATGATCGGTGATAACGGTGTGATGCTTTCAGGTGGGCAACGGCAACGGCTGGCGATTGCCAGAGCCTTGCTGAAAGATGCGCCTATATTAATTCTGGATGAGGCAACCTCTGCGCTGGATACAGAGTCTGAACGACACATTCAGGCGGCTCTGCAAACCATCATTAAAGGCCGGACAACTTTGGTTATTGCCCACCGGCTCTCAACTATCGAAAGCGCTGACAGGATTCTTGTTATGGACAATGGCCGCATTGTCGAATCCGGGCGCCATGATGAACTTCTTGCCAGTAACGGCGCCTATGCCCAGTTACATCAAATGCAGTTCAGTGAGCACTCATGACATCCCTGGTAGATCGCCTCTGGTACGGCAAAGGCCGGCCATTGCTTCTGCTAACGCCGCTATCTTGGCTATATCAAGCGGTTGCTGAAGCGCGGCGGCGCAAAGCCGTCGAAGCGCATACCCAAAAGCTATCGGTACCGGTTGTGGTCGTGGGTAACATTACCGCCGGAGGCACCGGCAAATCCCCATTAACGGCCTGGCTTGTAGGCGCCATTCAGGCTGCAGGCTGGCGCCCCGTTGTGCTTAGCAGAGGCTACGGTGGCAATTCTTCTGACTACCCGCTGCTGGTGACCGAAGATACCTTGCCGTCCCTTGCAGGTGATGAACCCGTAATGCTGGCTCAGGCAACCGGTGTGCCCGTGGTGGTTGATCCAGACCGGCGCCGTGGAGCGGCATACGCCCTCGATAATGCCTTGGGAAATGTTCTTATCAGCGACGATGGGCTTCAGCACTATCGATTGCCAAGGGATATTGAACTTTCGGTGTTTGATGGCAGCCGCGGCGTAGGCAACGGAGCGTTGATCCCCGTGGGCCCCCTGCGTGAGCCCGTAAATAGGCTAGATACGGTCGATTTTGTGATTGTGAACGGTGCGACCACGGCTGACGACGAGGGTCGAGTACCGCCGGAAGCACTATCTGGTATTAAGCATCCACAAATGTACGCCATGGATCTTCAGCCAACACGCTTGGTTAACCTGAAAACCGGAGAAACTCGATCGCCTGAAAGCCTCCATGGCCAGAAGATTCGTTCAATCGCTGGCATAGGTAACCCAACGCGCTTTTTTGATACGCTTAAAGCACTGGGTGCAAAACAAATCGCTGTGCCTTTTCCTGATCATCATAGATTTCGCCCTGAAGATCTGGGGACCGAATCCGGCCACTTGCTGGTAATGACCGCCAAAGATGGCGTGAAATGCCGCAGTTTTGCGCCGGATAATGCCTGGGTGCTTTATGTTGAAGCAAAGCTGCCAAGGGCGTTTTCCGAGTCTGTTCTTGAAAAATTGCGGGCGAGTTCCGAGGCGCCTACTTCTTAACTGTCAGTGAGATTGCATTATGGATAAAAAACTCTTAGCCATGCTGGCTTGCCCTGTTTGTAAGGGTGAGTTGAAACTGAATGAGGCAAGAACGGAACTGACTTGCTTTCAGGATGCCATGGCTTTCCCTATTCGCGAGGGTATCCCGGTAATGCTGGCCACCGAAGCCCGCACGCTCTCTACCGACGAACGCCTTCACAAAAACTGAGTTAGTTCTCTGCAGGATCGAAACCCTATGTCTTTTACGGTTGTGATTCCGGCTCGTTACGCCTCCACCCGATTGCCTGGTAAGCCTCTGCTGGATATTGCTGGTAAGCCGATGATCCAGCACGTTTGCGAACGTGCATCAGAAAGTCGGGCCAGCCGCGTTGTAGTAGCAACGGACGATTCGCGTATCCAGGCCGCTTGTGATGCATTTGGTGCTGAAGTTGTTATGACGTCACCCAATCATGTCAGCGGTACCGATCGCCTAGAAGAGGTTGTGCGTAAGCTGGGGCTTGATCCGGATCACCGAGTTGTGAATGTGCAAGGAGATGAACCCTTGATCCCGTCACGGCTGATAGACCAAGTTGCAGATAACCTTGAGCGCTACCCCGACGCGGCCATCGCAACACTCTGCGAGCGTCTTCACGACCTGGAGCAGGTATTCAACCCCAATGTTGTAAAGGTGGTTTTCGATCTGGAAGGGATGGCCCATTATTTCAGCCGAGCGCCCATTCCTTGGGCCCGCGACCACTGGGGCGATATGAGTAAAGATAGCCTTCGTGCCCCCAATGCAGGGGCGGCTTTGAAGGATGGCACCGGGTATTTTCGGCACATAGGTATTTATGGATACCGGACCAGTGTCCTCAGTCGCTTTGTAAGTTGGCCTCCGGCACCAACAGAGCAGGCCGAATCACTAGAGCAGCTTCGGGCACTGTATAACGGCGCCCGGATTCACGTTGAGGTAGCAGCCGGAACGCCACCGGCAGGCGTTGACACCGAAGCGGATTTACAGCGGGTTAGAGCCTGGATGGCCAAATCGATTGAAACAGGAGAAGACGGGACATGAGTAAACGCGTCAGTGTGCTTTTTGTGTGTCTTGGCAATATCTGTCGTTCGCCAACCGCAGAGGGCGTATTTCGCAAGCTGGTTGAGCGGGCTGAACTGCAGGAGCAGATTTACATCGATTCCTGTGGTACCAGTAACTGGCATATAGGCAAGGGGCCTGATCCACGATCCATGGAAGCTGCAGAAAAGCGCGGCGTTGATATCAGCACGCTCAAGGCGCGGCAGTTTACCGAGAAAGATCTAGATACCTTCGATTACGTGGTCGTTATGGATCGCCAGAATTTGGCCGATGTGAAAGACATTTGGCATCAAAATGGCGGCACAAAGCCCACGCTGTTTCTAGAGTTCGGTAGCTCCGGTCTCGCTGAGGTGCCGGATCCCTATTACGGTGGAGAAGACGGCTTTGAGCAGGTGCTTGATCTGATTGAGGAAGCCGGCCAGGGGCTGCTTCGGAGCGTTCAAGAGTGTGTGGCGTGAGCCTGAAAGCGAAACTGCAGGAAAACGTTGAGCTTTCGGCACTTAATACGCTGCGCGTATCCGCTACCGCACGATTTTACATGGATGTTGCGAGCCTGGCTGATTTACGCGGAGCGCTGGTGTGGGCTGAAACAAACGGTTATACAACCCTGGTGCTTGGCGGCGGCAGTAATCTGGTTTTTGCGGGAGACTTTGCCGGGCTGGTGATTCGCATACAGATGGCTGACCGCTATTGGGAACAGGCAGATGATACAGGCGCGACCCTGGTTTTGGGTGCGGGTGAGAACTGGCACCATGCAGTGTTGTATGCAGCCTCGGCAGGTTACCGGGGCATTGAGAATCTGGCACTGATACCAGGCACGGCCGGTGCGGCGCCGGTTCAGAATATTGGTGCCTATGGCGTTGAACTTTGCGATACCTTGGTTTCGGTCACAGCGCTGGATCGTGAAACGAACGAGCTTGTGTGCCTTGAGAATGCAGAATGCGGTTTTGCCTACCGCGACAGCCTATTCAAGCGCTCGCCAGGTCGTTACATCATTACCGCCATACGGCTTCGCTTGTCCCGGGACAAGCCTTTGCAGCTTGGTTATCGGGATCTCGAAGAATATTTAGGAGATACGGCTGACAAGGATCTGAGCGCGTTCGCAGTCGCCGAAGCTGTAATGGCTGTCCGCCACCGTAAATTACCAGACCCGGCCATTCTTCCCAACGCAGGCAGTTTTTTTAAGAACCCTGTGGTATCCGGTGAACAGTTCAATGAATTGCAGGCGGCGCATCCAGACGTGGTCGGCTATCCGAAGAGCCGTACAGTAAAACTGGCCGCCGCTTGGCTGATTGATCAAAGTGGATGGAAGGGGTACCGAAATGCCCGTGTAGGCGTTCATAACCGACAGGCACTGGTGCTAATCAATCATTCAGGAGGAACAGGGCAGGATGTGCTTGAGCTGGCTTCAGATATTCGCCAGTCGGTACAGAAGCGCTTTGGCGTGGAGCTAGAGATGGAGCCGGGCATTGTGGGCGGCTAAATGCTCATCATTGAACATCTAGCCGCTTACCTGTCGATCAAAATTTACCTTTAAAAACCTTTTGTCGGCGAGGCGTTGATAAGAGCCTGCAATGCTTCATCAATGGCAATGTCTTGCTTATCGGCGTCTCTACGTCCCTTGTACTCTAATGTGCCCGCAGTAAGCCCACGATCCGAAATCACGAAGCGATGGGGAATGCCCATCAGCTCCATATCTGCAAACTTTACGCCCGGGCGTTCCTTACGGTCATCCAGAAGTACGTCATAGCCGGCCTGCTGCAATTGCTCATAAAGCTTCTCGCCAGCTTCTGCCACGGCTGGGGCCTTGTGGCCATTCAGCGTCACAATAGCCACCTGAAACGGCGCAATGGCATCTGGCCAGATAATCCCTTTATCATCGTGGTTTTGTTCGATAGACGCAGCCACAATGCGGGATACGCCGATTCCGTAACAGCCCATATCCATGATCACCATTTTGCCGTTCTCATCGAGAACCGTGGCGTTCATGGCGGTGCTGTATTTGTTGCCCAGTTTGAAAATGTGGCCAACTTCAATGCCTCTGCGTATCTCCAGAGTGCCTTTGCCATCTGGGCTGGCATCGCCTTCTACAACATCGCGAATGTCTTCAACACGACCTAGAGGCAGGTCTCGCTCCCAGTTCACGCCGGTCAGGTGAAAGCCTTCTTTGTTAGCACCGCACACGAAATCTGCAAGGTGGGCTGCGCTGCGATCTACGATAACAGGAACATTCAAGTTAACCGGGCCAATGGAGCCGGCCTTGCAGCCAATGATTGACTCGATTTCTTCGTCAGTGGCCATGTTTAGGGGTTCTGCAACGCCTGCCAGGTTTTCAGCTTTGATTTCGTTTAGCGTGTGGTCGCCACGTAGGATCAGTGCGACTAAGCCCGCGTTGCCTTCTTCGTCCGCTTCGGCTTTAACCAATAGAGTCTTTACCGTGCGAGTGGCATCAATATTCAGGAACTGCGAAATCGCCTCAATGGTGCGCTGATCCGGTGTTGCAATTTCCTTCAGCTCCTCGCCAGGCGCTGTCCGCTCGCCAGATGGCGCGACCGCTTCAGCTTTTTCAATGTTGGCGGCGTAATCGCTGTCTGTGCTGAACACGATATCGTCTTCGCCAGAGGAAGCCAGTACGTGGAATTCGTGGGAGTCACTGCCACCGATTGCACCTGAGTCTGCCTGTACTGGGCGATAATTCAGCCCAAGACGATCAAAAATAGCGCAGTAAGTGCGATGCATAATCTGATAGGTTTCATCCAGAGATTCAGCGTTCACGTGGAAGGAGTATGCGTCCTTCATGGTGAATTCCCGGGCCCGCATGACCCCAAAACGTGGCCGGCGCTCATCACGGAACTTGGTCTGGATTTGATAGAAGTTGGCCGGCAGTTCCTTGTAGCTTTTCAGCTCATTGCGAACCATATCGGTAATCACTTCTTCATGGGTGGGACCAAAGCAGAACTCACGGCCGTGGCGGTCATTCATTCGCAGAAGTTCTCCGCCGTATTGCTCCCAGCGACCGGACTCTTCCCAGAGTTCTGCAGGCTGAATCGCAGGCATCAAAATTTCCTGGGCACCGCTTCTATCCATTTCTTCGCGAACAATCCGCTCAACTTTGCGCAGGGTTCTTAGGCCCATGGGCAGCCAGGTATAAAGCCCGGCCGCCAGTTTCCGAATCATGCCTGCACGCAGCATCAACTGATGGCTGATAACTTCCGCGTCAGAAGGCGTCTCTTTTTGGGTTGCAATCAGGTAACGGCTGGCTCGCATTATGGTTTCCGTTCTGTGGTGTTTCGTAGAATAAAGTGGCGTTTATTGTACGGAGCCTACCGCACAAGGTACAGATGACGAATGCGGATATCCGGCCACCAGATGAGTGATTACGATAGATAACCCAAGGGCAGGGCAGTACTGTCGATTACACGCTTTAAAACGAAACTGGAATGAACACCGCTGACCCCCTGAATCCGGGTGATTCGGTTAAGCAAAAAGTGGTGGTATTCGTCCATGTCTGGCACCACCACTTTCAGCATGTAATCCGCATCGTGGCCTGTCACCAAATAGCATTCCAGGACTTCTGGGTATTCGCTTACCTGCTCCTCAAATGCCGCAAAACGCTCCGGTGTGTGCCTGTCCATGCCAATCAGGATAATAACGGTTAGCGAAAGCCCCAACTTCTTGTGATTAAGCACGGTAACAGTGCGCACTATAACGCCTGCATCCTCTAGCGCTCGCACGCGCCTTAAGCAGGGGGATGGCGACAGCCCCACCTTTTCTGCCAGTTGTTGGTTCGTCAAAGACGCGTCCTGTTGTATCTGAGCGAGGATGCGGCGGTCAGTTTTGTCAATTTGTATGAGTGTTTCGGATTTAATGGCCATAAAATTTCATATAATGGGTTTTATGTGAAAGTTATGGCTAATAAATTACGCTTTTGCCCTCTAATTCGCAATCACCTGCTTCAAAGAACGCGTTAAGCTAGATCTCTATTAGGGCACTCATCCGAACCATTACGGAGTACGACACACATGGCTTTTGATCATCGCAAATACGTGGCTTTCCGGCCGGTCGCAAAAACCAACCGCCGTTGGCCAGACAAGGTTATCGAAAAGGCACCCACTTGGTGCGCGGTGGATCTTCGCGATGGCAACCAGGCTCTGGTAAAACCCATGAATGTGGCCCAAAAACAGCGCATGTTCGATTTATTGGTAAAGCTGGGGTTCAAGGAAATCGAAATTGGTTTTCCAGCAGCCAGTCAGCCGGATTTCGATTTCTGTCGCAAACTGATTGAAGAGAATCGGATTCCTGACGATGTAAAAATTCAGGTGTTGACCCAGGCTCGGCCTGAACTCATCGAGCGCACCTACGAAGCGTTGAAAGGTGCCCGTAGCGCCATTGTTCATGTATATAACTCTACTTCTACAGTACAGCGAGAACAGGTATTCGGGCTGGATCGGGCAGGTATTCGGGATATTGCGGTGAACGGCGCCCAGGTGGTCAAAGATTTGGCTGCGAAGCACCCAGAAACTGAATGGACTTTCCAGTACTCGCCGGAGAGCTTTACCGGAACTGAGCTGGACTTTGCAGTGGACGTTCTTGATGCAGTATCCGATGTATGGCGTCCAGATGAGGGGCAGCCGGTTATTTTCAACTTGCCAGCCACTGTAGAAATGTCCACCCCGAACGTGTTTGCAGATCAGATCGAATATGTGTGCGACAACATTCGCCGCCGGGAACATATCAGTATCAGCGTACACACGCACAATGATCGTGGTTGTGGCGTGGCCGCGGCTGAGTTGGCCGTGATGGCCGGTGCCGATCGTGTAGAAGGCACGTTGATGGGTAACGGTGAGCGTACGGGCAACATGGATTTGGTAACCATGGCCATGAACCTGTATTCCCAGGGTATTGATCCGACCCTGGATTTGTCTGGCATGGCAGAAATCACAGAAGTTGTGGAAGCCTGTACGGAAATCTCCACTCATCCGCGCCACCCATACGCGGGCGAGCTGGTGTTCACTGCATTCTCGGGCAGCCACCAAGACGCCATTCGTAAATGCTTGGCCCGCAGGCAGGATGGGGACGCATGGAATGTGGCATATTTGCCCATCGACCCCTTCGATTTGGGGCGTAAGTATGAAGAAGTGGTGCGTATCAATAGCCAATCCGGTAAGGGCGGAGTCGCCTACATTCTTGAGCGGGACTACAATATTAGCTTGCCTCGCTGGTTACAGATTGAATTCAGTAAGGTGGTTCAGAAGGCTGCGGAAACTAACGGTGGCGAGATCGATTCGATAGCCATTCACAGTTTGTTTGAACAGCGGTATCTGAAGGTTCATGAAAACTGGGCATTGCGAGCTTACGATTTACACAGAGACGAGCAGGGTGTCTTTGCTGAGGTAACATTTGGCATTGAATCCGCCCTGTCACGCCTTGAAGGTCGCGGCCTTGGCGCTGTTGAGGCGGTATCCGCCGCGCTGGAAAAACGCTTTGGGTTTGCCATCGCGGTAGAAGCCTATGATGAGTTCGCCCTTGGTGAGGGAACCCGTGCCAATGCTCTGGCCTGTATACGGTTGACCGCCGGAGGCAAACATTGCAGTGCAGCAGCTTTGGCGGAAGATACAACCTCCGCAACCTTGCAGGCATTGTTTTCTGCAGTCGCCCAAGCGGTGGGTGAAGCTGACGCAAAAGTTGGTAACGAGGAGGATGCAGTAAGCGCCTGATAAAGCCGGCTTTCGTTTCGTTTATTTGCCCAAAATGCAACAAGCCAGCACGGGTGCCGGCTTGTTGCATTTTTCTATGCCCGTGAGGGGCAAAGGTCGGGAATGTAACTTAGACTGGCGTTACATTTTCCGCCTGAGGGCCTTTGGGGCCCTGTGTAACGGTAAACTGCACTTGCTGACCTTCTGTCAGGGTGCGGAAACCGCCAGAGTTGATGGCACTGTAGTGCACAAAGACGTCATCGCCGCCGTCCTGAGCAATGAAGCCGAACCCTTTGGATTCGTTAAACCACTTTACGCTGCCTGTTTTTGTATCTGACATTGAGCTTTCCTGTATTTCTGATATTTCCCCTCACGGGGCGCTGAAGATTTTCCACAGCAATTTTAGTATAGACCGACTTTGTAGGTCGTCAACGTTGCCTGAACAGACCCTGTCAGCGGTGGAGCTGCTCGCTGATCTCTTCAAGGATCGCCGGGTCATCAATGGTGCTTGGCACCGCGTATTCCTCGCCATCGGCAATCTGCCGAATAACCCGTCGCAATATCTTACCTGAACGAGTTTTGGGCAAACGCTCGACCACAAGAGCCCGGCGGAAACAGGCAACTGCGCCTATCTTGTCCCGAACCATTTCGATGAGCTCTTCTTCTAGCTCGTCGTGATCAATGGTGGCGCCGTCCTTAATCAGGACCAGCCCTAATGGAACCTGGCCTCTCATGTCATCGTGAGCACCAACTACGCAGCACTCGGCAATGGCTGGGTGCGAGGCAACCACTTCTTCCATCTCGCCGGTAGAAAGGCGGTGGCCTGCCACGTTAATTACATCATCAGTGCGCCCCATCACAAAGACATAACCGTCTTCGTCGATAAAGCCGCCGTCGCCCGAGCTGTAAAAGCCCGGAATTGGCTTGAGATAGCTGTCCAGGAATCGTTGGTCGTCTTCCCAAACGGTCATTAAGCAACCAGGAGGCAGTGGCAGTTTAACTGTAATCTGGCCCTGTTCTCCTGCTGGCATCTGGCTGCCACTTGGGCTTACAACTTGAACGTTATAGCCGGGTGACGGCACGGTTGCCGAGCCTGGCTTGGTGGTCATGGTTTCGATGCCAACCGGGTTGCAGCATATCGCCCAACCGGTTTCTGTCTGCCACCAGTGATCCAGTATGGGTAGCTGCGTGTGTTCCCGGAGCCACTCATAGGTAGGAGGATCTAGGCGTTCGCCCGCCAGAAAAATCTTCCGCAAAGAACTGGTATCGTAGCGTGAAAGCTCGTCTGCCTCTGGGTCTTCCTTGCGCACAGCGCGAAAAGCGGTAGGCGCAGTAAACAAAAGGTTCACTTTGTGATCCTGCACCACACGCCAAAAAGCGCCGGCGTCTGGTGTTCTGACAGGTTTGCCTTCATAGAGTACGGTTGTGCAGCCAGCGAATAGCGGGGCGTATACAATATAACTATGGCCGACCACCCAGCCGACATCAGACGCGGCCCAGAATACATCGCCTGGGTTGGCGTCATACACCAGCTTCATGCTGTATTTGAGTGCCACGGCATGTCCGCCGTTGTCTCTCACCACACCTTTTGGCTTGCCTGTGGTGCCCGAGGTGTAAAGCACGTAAAGCGGGTCCGTTGCCTTAACAGGCACTGGATCGGCTGGTTTAGCGTTTGCCATCAGGTCGTTCCAGTCGTGATCACGACCAGCTTGCATTTGTGCTTTCGCTTGCTGGCGTTGATACACAACGCAGAAATCAGGCTTGTGAGAGGCCTGTTCAATGGCTTTGTCGACCAGGGGCTTGTATTCGATCACTTTGGTGACTTCGATACCGCAAGAGGCGGTGATCACTGCTTTTGGTTTTGCGCCTTCAATTCGAACGGCAAGCTCGTGCGCTGCAAAGCCGCCAAACACGACCGAGTGAACGGCACCAATACGAGCGCAGGCCAGCATCGCAATGGCAGCCTCGGGAATCATTGGCATGTAGATGATGGCTCGGTCGCCCTTGCTGATGCCCTGTGCTTTCAGGGCGCCAGCAAATCGGGCGACTTCGTCGGTCAGTTCGCTGTAGGTGTAGGTGCGCTTTGAGCCCGTAACCGGGGAGTCGTAAATTAGGGCTGTCTGCCCACCTCGGCCGGCGCGCACGTTTGCGTCTAGCGCGACATCGGATGTATTCAGTGTGCCGTCTGGAAACCACTCACCATGACCATTGTCAGTGGCTTGCCAGATGGTTTCTGGTGGCTTGATCCAGTCGATGCTTCCTGCCTTTTCACGCCAGAAGTCTTCCGGCTTATCAATGGATCTCCGGAATTCTGAGTGATAGTCCATACATTCCACCTCGTTGTGCCTGTTGTTATTCTGTTGTCAGTCATTCCAACTTTAGGCGCTTTGAGATAGTGATCCAGTAGACAATAGGCTTAGCTCTCCGGGTTTTGAGGCCAGTTGCTTTCCGGGTTGACGGACGTGACTTCGGCGGTGACGGTGCCGTTTGCCACGTGGGCGAAAATTTGCTCGCCTGTGGAAACATCCAATGCGTTTCGTACAATGTTGCCGCGTTCATCCCGGGCAATGGCATATCCACGCCCCAGTGTAGCCAGTGGGCTTACCACATTCAGAGTACCGGCTGTGTGCTCCAACGAATCCTGCAATCGTGACAGGATTCGTTGGATTGCTTTGTCCAGTTGTGAGGCCGAGCGGTCAAGAGCTTGGCGGCTATTGGCGAGTTGCTTGCCGGGGGATTGCATGGCAAGACGTTGGGCCAGGTGAGAGTTGCGCACTTGTGAACGATCCATGCGTTGTTCTATCGCTTTCCCCAAGCGCAGCTCCAGTTCGTCTAGACGCTGGGCTTTTTCCAGAAGTTCCCGGCGTGGATCCCGAAGGCGGGCCGATAGGTGCTCCAGCTTTGTATTCAATCGCTGGAAGGCTCTTTTGGCTGCGTTGGTAAGACGGAACTCACGATCATTGATCTGCCGCAACATCTCCCGCTGATCTGGCGAGACTTTTTCGGCTGCTGCTGAAGGGGTGGGCGCCCGTAAATCTGCCACAAAATCGGCAATGGTCACGTCGGTTTCATGGCCAACGGCGCTGACTGTAGGAATGGGGCAGGCTGCTATGGCTCTGGCCACCGCTTCCTCGTTGAAACACCAGAGATCCTCCAGTGAGCCACCGCCACGTCCGATAATCAGCACGTCGGCTGCACCGTGAGCCTGCGCTAATTCAATAGCTCGCACTATTTCTGCCGTCGCGGGCTGGCCCTGAACCGTGGTGGGGTAAAGGGTGACCGGAATGCCGGGGCAGCGTCGAGCGAGCACGGTAAGAATATCGTGTATGGCTGCACCGGTTGGCGAAGTAACCACGCCGATGTGCGCAGGCAGAGCGGGTATCGGTTTTTTTCGGCCCACCTCAAACAGACCTTCTGCCTGTAACTTGCGTTTTAGCTCCTCGAAGGCCTGTTGTAACGCGCCTAAGCCGGCGGGTTCAATGTGCTCCGCAATAATTTGAAAGTCGCCCCGGTTTTCGTACAGGGTCACCTTGCCACGAATGCGAACCTTGTCGCCTTCCTTTGGTATGGAGCGAATGCGCTGATTCATTCCCCGGAACATGGCGCACCGAATCTGGCACTTGGAATCCTTCAGAGAAAAATACCAATGGCCAGATGATGGCCGGAAAAATCCCGACAGTTCACCTTCAACCCACACCTGCATAAAGCTGGATTCCAGCAAGTGCCTGGCCTGATGATTTAGCTCGCTGACTGTCAGAGCCCTCGGCCGGGTGTCCTGAAACGGGTCATTCACCAAAAAACTCCTAACCGGCTTATACGCAATAGCCGAAGAAAATGTGTGTAAAATGGCGGAAATTCAATCGCATGCGGCTTATGGTAAAAAACAGCGCAGTTTACTGACTTGCAACACCTCTTTATAATGGGTCGATTACGCATTTTACTTTGCGGCTGCACCCTTTTTGCCTAGAGGTGCCGCACGGAAGGTTCAAATTTAGCACGTTCAAAAGGCCTATCCCAATGCTGCGAATTGCCGAAGAAGCTCTCACATTCGATGACGTTCTGTTGGTACCTGGTTATTCCGATGTTTTGCCCCACGAGGCGGATCTGCGCACTAGGCTAACTCGGACCATTACATTGAACATTCCGCTGGTGTCGGCGGCCATGGACACAGTAACAGACGCAGAGTTGGCGATTGCCATGGCCCAAGAAGGCGGCATTGGCATTATGCATAAGAACATGAACCCAGATCAGCAGGCCGCTGAAGTTCGCAGGGTGAAAAAGTTCGAAAGTGGTGTGGTAAAAGATCCGATTACCGTTAAGCCCGAGAACACCGTACGTGAACTGGTTGAAATCACCATGGCCAATAATATTTCTGGCCTGCCGGTGGTCGACGGCAGCGAGTTGATTGGCATAGTGACCGGTCGGGATATCCGTTTCGAGAGCAGTTTGGATACCCTGGTTCGTGAAATTATGACGCCTAAAGACAAGCTGATCACTGTTAAGGAAGGCGCCGATCTAGAATCTGTGAAAGAGTTGCTGCACCGTCACCGCATCGAAAAAGTACTGGTGGTGAATGACGACTTCCAGCTTCGGGGCTTGGTTACTGCTAAAGACATTCAGAAATCTAAAGACTATCCGTTGGCATGCAAAGACAGCCAAGGACGTTTGCGCGTAGGCGCTGCGGTTAGCACAGGCGGTGATACCGAAGCGCGCATTATTGCCTTGGCTGATGCCGGGGTGGATGTAATTGTAGTGGATACCGCCCACGGCCATTCTCGCGGTGTGATTGAACGTGTTAAGTGGATCAAGCAGCACTACCCGGACCTGCAGGTGATTGGTGGAAACATTGCCACCAGTGAAGCCGCTATCGCGTTGGCCGATGCAGGCGCAGATGCCGTGAAAGTGGGTATCGGCCCCGGCTCTATCTGCACCACTCGCATTGTGGCCGGCGTGGGCGTGCCGCAGATCTCTGCAGTGTCTAACGTTGCGGAAGCGCTGAAAGACCGTGATATTCCACTGATTGCGGATGGCGGCGTGCGCTTCTCCGGCGATATTTCCAAGGCCATCGTTGCTGGCGCCCACTGCGTAATGATCGGCAGTCTGCTGGCGGGTACAGATGAAGCACCCGGAGAAATCGAGCTCTATCAGGGCCGTAGCTATAAGGCCTATCGTGGCATGGGTTCACTGGGCGCTATGGGGCAGGGGTCAAGCGATCGCTACTTCCAGGATGCCAGCAAAGGCATTGAAAAGCTGGTTCCGGAAGGCATTGAAGGTCGCGTTGCCTGTAAAGGCCCAATGCGTAATATCATTCACCAGCTGATAGGTGGCCTGCGTGCGTCCATGGGCTACACAGGTAGCGCAACCATGAGCGAAATGCGCACCAAGCCCCAGTTTGTGCGCATTACCGGCGCCGGCATGCGCGAAAGCCATGTGCACGACGTAACCATCACTAAAGAAGCGCCAAACTACCGCGTAAGCTGAGAACAGACAGCCAGGGTGCGGCTCTGACCGGAGCCGCACAGCTTATTTGCTCCGAGGATTTCATGGCTCACAATATTCACGACCACCGTATTCTGATTCTAGATTTTGGTTCCCAGTACACACAACTGATCGCACGCCGTGTGCGTGATATTGGGGTGTATTGTGAAGTCCGCGCGTTCGACATTACAGATGAAGAGCTGCGGGCGTTTAATCCCAAAGGCATTCTGCTGGCGGGTGGCCCGGAATCCGTCACAGAACTGGGTGGTCCGCGCGCACCAGAAGGGCTGTTTGAGCGTGGCATTCCGGTGCTGGGTATCTGTTACGGCATGCAGACCATGGCCGAGCAACTGGGCGGAAGAGTGGCTAGCTCTGATAAGCGTGAATTCGGTTATGCTCAGGTAAAAGTGCGCGCCAAAGGCCCACTGCTGGAAGACATCACCGATCATCTGACCGCCACTGGTGAGTCTCTGCTAGACGTTTGGATGAGCCACGGTGACAAAGTTGTGGCCATGCCCGAAGGCTTCGAGCTACTGGCCTCTACCGAAAGCGCCCCCATCGCAGCCATGCAGGACTTGTCCCGTAACTTGTATGGCCTACAGTTCCACCCAGAAGTGACCCATACGCTGCAGGGTAAGCGCATTTTGGAGCACTTTGTTATGTCCATCTGCGGCTGCGAGGCGTTGTGGACGCCCGCGAAGATCGTGGACGACGCAGTGGAGAAGATCCGCGAGCAGGTAGGTACCGATAAAGTTCTGCTGGGCTTATCTGGCGGCGTGGACTCATCCGTTACGGCGGCGCTGCTGCACAAGGCCATTGGCGACCAGCTTACGTGTGTGTTTGTAGATAATGGCCTGCTACGTCTGAACGAAGGCGATCAGGTAATGGACATGTTCGGCAGTAGCATGGGTGTGAAAGTGATTCGCGCCGACGCCGAAGAGCGTTTCCTGAACAAGCTAAAGGGTGTCAGCGACCCAGAGCAAAAGCGCAAGGTTATCGGCAACACCTTTATAGATGTGTTTGATGAAGAAGCTACGCGTATCAAGGATGTGAATTGGCTGGCCCAGGGCACCATTTACCCGGACGTGATCGAGTCAGCTGCTTCTAAAACCGGCAAGTCCCATGTGATCAAATCCCACCATAACGTGGGTGGTCTGCCAGAAACCATGAAGATGAAACTGGTAGAGCCGTTGCGCGAATTGTTCAAAGACGAAGTGCGCCGCATTGGTCTAGAGCTTGGCCTGCCATACGACATGGTCTATCGCCACCCGTTCCCTGGGCCTGGCTTGGGCGTGCGTATTCTGGGCGAAGTGAAGAAAGAGTACGCAGACATTCTGCGTCTCGCTGATGCTATTTTCCTGGAAGAGCTGCACCGCGCCGATTTTTATCACAAAACCAGCCAAGCTTTCGCGGTGTTCCTGCCGGTTAAGTCAGTAGGTGTGGTTGGTGATGCCCGTCGCTACGAGTGGGTAATCGCACTGCGCGCTGTTGAAACCATCGATTTCATGACCGCACGCTGGGCACACCTGCCGTACGAGCTGCTTGAAACGGTTTCTAACCGCATTATCAATGAGATCAGTGGTGTTTCACGGGTGACTTACGATGTGTCTTCCAAGCCGCCTGCTACGATTGAGTGGGAGTGATCCCGCGATAGGTGCTCGTTAGCGCTGACTGGTAATTAGTTAATAAAAAGCCCATGTTTTCATGGGCTTTTTATGTTTTTGTGTCTGGTAACTTTGGGTAGCGGTCAAGTTTTTATTGTTGACGATGATGTGCGAGAGCAAGCTAATCAATAAAAGCTGAAGAGAGGCACAGTGAGCGGTTCCATAATCCCAGGATGCGACGTGGATTTGCCGAGCAGGATTTGAAACTATCCGCCGTTTGAAAACCGTCTGTGGTGATTGGGTAGAACCCGGTGCGTGTCTCTTGACGTGGGTGTCATATCAACGCACAAAGCTGGGGCTGGCCTGAAGTGCAACGTAAGGCCAGTTCCAGGTGCGCTTTTCCGCGCCGATTAACACTTGCTTGTTAAGCGCAGTTCTTCTCTAGGCCGTAAAGACTTGCTAGAGTTTGGATACAAGCTTCTGCTACCTCAGTTCCTTTTTTAGTAAAGTGTTGCGAGAAGAAGTCAATATGGTCTTCGTGTTCGTGAAAATAATGTGGAGTAAGTACAGCAGAAAATACAGGTACTCCAGATTCCAATTGAGCTGTCATAAGGCCATCAATCACAGCAGAAGCCACATGTTCATGCCTATATATACCGCTATTTACGACGAAGCCACACGCAATGATTGCATCAACATCTCCCATTTGTGCGAGCTTTTTGACGTGCAAAGGCAGCTCAAATGCGCCAGGCAACTCATAAAGGGCGATTTTATCACTCGAAATTCCACTTTTTTCAAAATACTCCTTTGAAGCTTTTACGGCATTTTCAACTATAGATTTATGCCAGCTAGAGGAGACAATAGCGATCTTTTGTAGATTGTCTAAAAATAAAGTGTTTGGAGTTCCATTTAAAATAGACTGACTCATAAGATTCTCGTAGCAAGTTGAGTTTAATCGTTGCGTCCAAAATTGATTAATGCATGAAAATATTTACGGGACTGACTAATAACTATGCGCTCAAACCATACTTGTTCCCTGAGATCGGCGGAGCCTGGTGTGTGCATCACCTGAGTCATAATGCTACGATTCACTGAAGTCCGTCTAACGGTCAGAGGGCGCCTGTCATCGAATCATGGACATCTCAAAGCATTTACCATCCAACGATAGCGTAGCTACAACGGCAAGCGGTGTATCGACCTTCACTCTGGATCTAAACGATGGTATCGATATCGATGTGCACCATCATCAGCAGGCGCAGGTGCTGCTCTCCACCCAAGGGGTGTTGATGGTCACCACCCAGAGTGGCTGCTGGGTGGTGCCGAGCAACTATGCGTTATGGATACCTGCCGGAGTACAGCACCGCACTAGAACGCTCGGTGCCGTCAGCATCAGAAGCCTCTATCTTGACGAGCGAACGATCAGCCTGAGCAGCGACTGCGTGGTGCTAGAGATAACACTGTTAACCAAAGAGCTCGTGATCGCAGCGTCACAAATTGATGGCAACGAACTCCCAGATCGGCGTAACGAGCTTGTGTTCAGCTTGCTGCTTGAGGAGCTATCTCGAGCTGAAATAGGATCGGTTTTTTTGCCGCTTCCTCGTAAAGGTCCGCTGCGCGACCTATGCCATCGTCTCGTGGCTGCGCGGACTCTGGATTGGGGGCTGGCCGAATGCGCCTCGCATCTGGACGTCAACGTAAAGACCATTCAACGGTGGTTCGCCAGTGAACTCGGTATCACCTACGGAAAATGGCGAAAGCAAGCTAGATTGCTCGTGGCACTCGAAGAGCTTGCGCTGGGACGAAGCATCCTTAATGTCGCGCTGGAGGCCGGTTACTCCAATCCAAGTGCCTTTACAGCAATGTTCCGCCGTGAATTCGGTATCGCTCCAACGGCTTTCCAGCGATCGCAGCACAAAGCGTCTGATTGATGCTCCCTACATAGCTAATAAGCGGGGCGACTCACGGGTTGAGCTGGGCTTGTCTGTCTTCTCGGTGCGTCTACCAGTAACACGTAATTCATCCGAAGATGTCCATTAATCGACGATCGAGGTCTATCCGTCGTTAGACGGGGGTGGCGGCTGTTGGCAAGCTTAACACCCATCGACAACCCTGGTTACAAGCAATGATTGCCAATCAATCTACTCCCTTCAAGCACGAGTTTCTGAAACAGTTAACACGGATTGCGGACGCTCTGGAGCGCGCATACCCCAACGGACAGGGGCAGCAACTAGACCCCGATGTCATCGCCTTTCAGTGGCAGTACCGTCGGACTCAAGGGGGAAGGCAAGCTGTTTTGCTTCCCGTTCCGAACCCCGGACTGATCAGCTTTGACCAACTAAAGTCGGTAGATCGACAGAAGAAATTAATTCGGCAAAATACGATTCAGTTTCTTGAAGGAAAGCCAGCGAATAATGTTCTGCTTACGGGGTCACGTGGCACGGGTAAGTCTTCGCTGGTCAAGGCATGTCTGCATGAATTTCACTGTCAAGGTCTTCGACTGGTTGAGATAGACAAAGAAAACATCGGTGATCTGCCGGAAGTCATCGATATCGTAAGCCGCCAGCAGGGAAAGTTCATATTATTCTGTGATGACCTATCGTTTGAAGAAGGCGACATCAGTTATAAGCGACTCAAAACTGCCTTGGATGGATCCATAACCGGACAAACCACCAATATCCTCATCTACGCCACCTCCAATCGCCGCCATCTCATTGCTGAGCGTATGTCAGATAACTTGAATATGACCCGGGGTGCAGACAACAGACTTCATCCAGGGGAGGAAGTCGAAGAAAAGATCTCGCTATCCGAGCGGTTCGGACTCTGGGTATCGTTTTATGGCTTTTCGCCTGATGAATATCTTGAAGCCGTCAAGCATTGGCTTAAAGAGTACAGGGTGCCGGATGAGGCATATGAACAGGCGGTCATACATGCAAATCGCTGGGCAACCCAGCGAGGCTCCCGTTCTGGACGTATTGCGGCGCAATTTGCTCGTGACTATGCCGGACAATTTTCCTGACCTTTGTATTTTAAAGTCCTGACAGGTACTGCGAGATGACCGATTTCCTGAAGCTGGGTAAGAATACGAGCGGCCGTGATTTTATCGTCGGCGATATACACTTCAAAATGCCGGATTTTTTCCATGGCCTTAACGAGCTTAGTTTCAACCCCGCGCGCGATCGTATTATTTCTGTTGGGGATTTGGTCGACCGAGGCCCCGATCCAGCGAGTGGGTTGAAGCTATTAGATCAGTCCTGGTTTCACATGGTTATGGGTAATCACGAGCAGATGCTCATTCAGGCGTACGATAATGATCCATATGGATCTTCTCCTGCACGAGGGGCAGCCTGGTGGGACCTGATAAATGAGCGATCGCGCTTCCAGATCGTCCAGCGACTTAAATCTCTTCCAGTTGCGATTGAACTGGGGGCTGAGCAGGGGGTGATTGGGGTAGTTCACGCCGACGTCCCGATCGGGATGGGGTGGTCCGACTTTAAGAACGACATCGTTAATGATGAAACGAAACATTACGCGCTTTGGGGTCAGAAGCGGGTCAGAGATGCAATAGTGTCAGGCGTTCATGGTGTATGGCGTGTTTGCGCGGGCCATACTAAAGTTCAAGCACCGCTCCGGCTTGGTAACTATCTCGCCCTCGACTGCACTGGTGGAAACGAAGGTGCTATCGCTTTCTACGCTGTTAAGGAGGATCGCATCTACACTTTTGACAGGTGTAGTGGTCAACTAATCCCGGACAGTGTTTTAAGATTTTCCTCAGCCGCAACAGGCGAAATACCTCCGTTGAATGCGTGAGGCCGCTGCCGGTTGTAGTAGTCCATCAAGTAGTTCCCAACGTTTTTCTGGGTCTAGGGGGTGGAGGCCTTGCCGTGCGTCGACGAGCATTGAAAAATCCGAAAAAGT
>NZ_JBQDKB010000005.1:0-80784 GCF_052094685.1 Marinobacter sp. | reverse complement strand
TTTTCAACCGGCGATATTCCCGATAAGTGGGTCACTTTTAAACCGGCGTTGACAGCGGTGTCCAAGAACTGGACTGAACACCTTCCCTCCAACTCAACAATAGTGGCGACAGCTCCGCACTGTCGTCACCCTTCTCCAGAGATAAAGCATGACGCAAACCAACACCGTTCCCGCCATGTCCCATGGGAAAATCATCCAAGGTGCCGCTTTAAACGGCGCTATAAACGCAGGCATTAACGGCGTAATTCAGATCTTTATGCTTTGGGGCCTTGCACCCATCCCGCTCTCAGTGGACGGGATCACCAATGACAGTCATACAGTGCTTGGCTCTGCGGTTCCCCTGGCCGTCACGCTGGCAATGATCCTTACCGTTGTTGCCTACAAAACATTGAAGGCTCCCAAGCGCCCGTTTATGCCATCTGTATTGTGGCTCACGTTCAAGCACGGCATGTTTGCCTTTGGTGTTTGTGTCACAGGGGCAGTGATATGGCAGCGGGTTGTGGGGACGGTTCCCGTGTCGCTCACAACTGCCGTGCTTGTTCTGGCGGTCATCGCCGGCCTTGTGGCAGGCGTGGTGAACTACATGACGATTCGTGCAAGCGTGTTGCCTGACTAACTATAGGTTAGCCAGCTGCCTCTGGGGCCAGGCTTATCCTGGCCCTCCATCACGAGGAACTCAGGCAAATGGCGAAGGCGCCGCTTTAAACTCCGCATACAGCTCTGGATGGTCTTCGCGTAGCCGAGCCATGTTGGCTTGTGCGCCGTCTGGCAACATCTTGAGCAAAGCTTTCTGCTGTTCCTCAGTCAGATATTCACGAAGGAATGGAAACAGCTGTTCTCGCTCGGCCTGCAAGTATGCGAGATGAGCATCAAGATAGGTTTTGAGGTCTGCGACAAAGCGCTCCATGGGCACTACGGCGTCCAACAGGATCATGTCGAGAGTCTCAGAAAGAAGGTCTAAGCGTTCACGCAAGGCTTTGTAATCCACGGCCAACCGCTGGCTCAACGCTTCAGCCTCAGGCTCCCTAGCTAGCAGATGCTCGCTGTAAAGGCGCTCCAGGGGCATGATGAAGCCGTCCATGTACTCAAGAATGTAGTCCACTATCTCACGTATCAGATGAAAGTCTGGACGCTCGCCCTGCTCCAAAGTGCTGTGCCTGAGCGAAAGTATGTGAAGCAGCCGCGCCATGTTGGCGTGATCCCGACGCAATTGGTTAAGAGTAGCCATGATAAAGCCTCCTTTTTTAGTGGACCGTGTTGTGGCTATGCCACCATGGCCGGTTTCTATTGAGGGGTAATCCCTCCACGCTCCATATTGGATTGTTCGTTATTGTAATACCAGACCCCCAGAGGGTGGCGTAATTCTAGACTGCTTCGGTTTGAATCGAAATTGGTATAATTTGTGGGTTGAACATGAATTACCACAAGCTTCCTGTGTAGTTTACACTGGCCAGAAATGTCACCAACTCCCCCACGTGGACAGGCTATCGAAAAGTTACCTGGTCAACGGATAGGGTAACCACATAGTTGCCCGCATAACGGCTGGCACAGGCATAGGCCACTTCATCAAGATATTTAAGCAGGGTGCTACCGTGCACATTGCCAGAAAAATTGGCTTTATCCGGTGTCATTAAAACCGTCAGGGTTAGTATTGTAGATCCGAGTCGTCATACGACTCTCTTAGTTAAGAAACCTCTGAATACGCCCAGCGTATACGCCGTTGTGACAACACTGCCTGAGTCACGCCCGATACAATGATCAAAGCGCTTCCAGACAGCTGCAAGGTGTTCAAACTTTGACTGAACAGAACCCACCCAAGTGCGACAACGACAATAGGCTCTAGATAAGCCAAGGTGCCAAAGGTAGCTGCTGGGAGCGCTTTTAGCGCCACCACGGCAAGCATAATCGCCAGGAACCCCGGAACAACACCTGCTGCAACCAGCCACCCCCATTGCTGCGCATTGATGCTGTCGTCTTGTTGTAGCATAAAAGGCAACATACACAGGGCGCCCGCCATCATTTGAAAGCCACTGCGAGTCAACACATGAACGCGTTCGTGAATGAGTCGATTGGTAAGAATAAATGCTGCATAACACAACATTCCACACAGTGCGTAAATAAGACCAACCGCCTCTTCCTTTCGCCCTGAGAGATTAAAGTTGAACTCCATCATCATAGCAAAGCCAAACAGCGCCATGCCTATCAAGACTGTGCTGGCCCCCGACAACCGCTCACCCATAAAAAAGTGTGCCACCGTGGCCGCTGTAACGGGAGCCAAATACAGCAACATGACAGCGTTCGCCATGCTGGTATAACTCATAGCCATTACATAAAAAACCACAAAGCCTGCGAGAAATGCGCCTGTTACCAAAACTTTAATGCCTGGCCAGGCGAACACTTTATCTTTTTGGCCTGTCACTAAAAGGAAACACCCCATTAAAACGGCGCCAATAAACAATCGGTAAAACGTAACGGTTTCGGCGCTCACACCAGCATAAATAGAAATCGCGCCAATTGTGCCCATGAAAACGGCAGAAAAAACGGCTGCCAGTATGTATGAGTTCATTCGCTCAGGAACCTTTTACGGTTTTGGAAGGGATCGGAATGGTCGCTAGTCTGCCTGGTGCAGCCTAAAGAAGTAAGTGCCTGGGCGTCAAAACCAACCGTTGTCACTATGGCTCAGGCACATGAAACTATGCACCAAGAGCCACTGACACTCTGGGTTCAAGTATCCAATGACATCAACTCTTGCGGGCATCATCGAAAGCAAACTTGTTATCATGATTGCCTCCAGCGTTCTGTTTGTTGTGCTCAAGTCCGGTCGTGTGTTACGAGATCAGGGTGAGCAGACTTGCCGGCAATGCAAAGAGGGTCACTTGGATGGGCCCTCGCACAAGGACGTTGCCTTTACGCGCGCACCCGTTTTCGGGTTTTCCGTATACTTTCACCTTTGCAAAAGTGGAAAGCCAAGCTCCAACTGGGGGACCAAGAGAGGTTCGATTCTACACGCTCCCCCCAGAAGCATGGCAACTACCCACTGACCACGCCACTGGAACACCCGAATAAGCCTTGGCGTTGCCTATGGCCAAAGGCCAAACCGTTTTATTTTTCGGTATAGCGTTGCTCGCGTAATGCCCAATTCCCGGGATGCAGCACTTACATTGTTATCGTGCTTTTCGAGCACCGCACACACCGCCTTACGCTCAGCATCAGCCAACAGCATTCCCGGTATTGCGCTTGGCGCTGAGGCTGAAGGCCGATTTACTTTGATTTCATCAGGCAAATGATCTACCTCTATAATACCCAAGTCAGAGAGTGCTTGCCCAAGATTCAACGCCTGTTTCAGCTCTCTAATATTACCTTTCCAATCGTGGCTGTTTAACAGTTTTCGGGCTTCAGGCGTTAATGTCGAGGCAGCACCGGGAAGTGCAACCAAGGCCAGTAAATGATCGATCATAGCATCCAGATCTTCGCGCTCCCGAAGAGCTGGCAGAGCTACTCTAAGGCCATTGACTCTATAATAGAGATCGTCGCGAAAACCTCCTTTCTCCATCAGCACCTCCAGATCCCGGTGCGTCGCGCAAATCAAAGAGAACGAAATGGGGCGGGGCTTTTCTTCCCCTAGCCGGGTCACTGTGCGCTCCTGCAGTACACGCAACAAGCGCGCCTGAAACTCCGTCGGCATATCGCCTATTTCATCCAGAAAAAGCGTCCCCTCACACGCCTCTTCAAACTTTCCTTTAGCGCCCCCGCGACGAGCGCCGGTGAATGCTCCATCGGCGTAGCCAAACAGCTCTGACTCAATTAGCCCCGCCGGGATAGCCGAGCAGTTAACAGCAACAAAAGCGCCCTTTGGAGAAGGCCCCTCAGCATGCAACCAACGAGCTAGCACCTCCTTTCCTGTCCCGGTTTCACCGTTAATCAGAACAGGCACTCCATGCTTGAAGGCACGCCGCGCCTTCTCGAAAAGGGGCTTCATTGAAGCGTCCACAAAGAAGGCCGGAAGCGGTGACGGCTGTTTCGCTTCGGGTACTACATTAGCCGAAAAAGGTGCTCTACGCTGGGTCTCTGCCTGCAAATACAGTCTTGATCCGTTATGACACTCCACCTCAATGGGGCTATGTTTCGATCGCCATATTTCGTCAGGGTGACATGAAAACAAGTCTCTAAAACACACATTACCCTGGCTCTGTTCAAGAAAATCAAGATCCAGCATTTGACGGGCTGAAGGATTTGCACCCAGTACCTCGCCATCCTCACAGAAGTGTACCAAGCCACGCATGGGTGAAGCTGTAAACTCAGGACGATAGTGCAGCGCCAAAACCAATGCACCAGACAAGTCTCCAACCATTCGGTTTTCCACGGCCCGAGTTGTCAGCGCAACCGACTCGAGAATCCCAACCGGTCGGCCATCGTAGGGTTTAGAGGCGTTCAAAGCCCCAATCAGCTTCCCTGCCGGATCAAAAATGGGAACTGCAACGCAAGAAAGATCACGCAATTCATGCAAAAAATGTTCGTTGCCACACACAACTGAGGGCCGGTGTTCTACCAATGCACATCCGGGGCCGTTAGTGCCCGCGACTCCCTCTGACAGATCAACACCCGAGTTCAGCGCGGCGCTCAGGACTTTGTAAGAGGGACTGTCATCGCCAAAATACTTAATGCTACGGCCTTCCCTTTCCAGACACGCCAACACCCAACCAGCGGAACCCAATGAACGGAATAGCCGGCGCATTTCCGGCTCAGCGTAGCTCAGGAGCTGTTGATGGCGGTCGCGAATATGAGGGAGCTCTTTGCAGGGCATTGCGTTGAGCAGAACCTGTTCAACAGGAGAAAGACCGTGCTCTCTGGAGCGCAACCAGGACCGCATAACCTCATCCCGCACCCACTGTGATGGCACTTCACGCCCTTCATCAAAGAGCTCTCGCGCCTGCTGAACCCGGACATCTGGATCGGAACGATGTGTCTGCATCACCATCTCCATCAAACTGTATTGTTATTATCCATCTGGCCGATTCGTGTGTATTGAAACGATCCAGTTAATTTCTAAAACGGTGGACAGCTTTTATTTAAGATCACAAGCTGTTGTTTTTATTATGTATTTAAAATTACAAATTCTGGCATGCACACTGCTTATGCATTAAGTGCGGTACCAACAAAACCAATAAGGAATCTGCACTATGTCACTTGTATCAACCTTTGAAAAAACAATACTGCCACTCTCCAAACAGCGGTATGCAAGCATTGCTTCAGCTGCCTTTGCCATACTCTTGTTATCTTCAGGCTCTGCGCAGGCTATTGATATTGATGCGGGAGATTACACAGCTCTCCCTCCCGGCACTAATCTGGCTATGGGCTACTACCAGTTTGCTACACGAGACGCCCTCTATTCCCACGGTAATAAAGCCCCTATCAATGCAGGGCTTGATTCACACATAGGAATTCTTCGTGGAGTTCATTTTACTGAAATCGGCGGTTTTACCGTAGACCCCCAATTCCTTCTACCAATAGGTAAGCTCGAAGGCAAGGACGACACGTCTAGTCTCGGCGACACCGCTGGCATAGGCGACCTGACACTGGCTGCCACAGTGTGGCTTCTAAACGAGCCTGAAAGTAACACCTATTTTGGTATTACTCCTTTCATCTACGCCCCTACGGGAAGCTATGATCGAAAGGACGCGCTGAACCTGGGGGAGAATCGCTGGAGGTACGCGCTCCAGGCAGGTTATATCACAGGACTTACGCCCAAGATGTCGCTGGATCTGGCTGGGGACGTCACGTTTTACGGAGAAAACGACAAGTTCGGAGCCGCCAACGCAACATTGAAACAGGATCCCTCGTATCAGTTCCAGGGATTTCTTCGTTACCACATGAGCCCTCAATGGGATCTTCGAGCTGGCCTTTCACATACTCTTGGTGGTGAAACATCGATTAACGGTGTAGACCAGGACAACCGGATGTCGTACACAAAAATGACACTGGGAACCGCCTGGTTCGCAACTCCGAGTTTGCAGTTGCTGGCAAATTATGGAAGAGACCTCTCTGTAAAACACGGATTCAAAGAAAAACATCGAATCAACCTTCGTGTTCTCAAAGCTTTCTAATACGGCTCAAAACAGTAATAAAAACGAAAAGGACATTGAGATGACACTAATAAAGAGCTATCCCGGATTTCGGTTAAAGCACCAGGCATTCCAGGTAGCACTGATTTCATGCCTGGGGCTTGCGGGCGGTGATGCGATCGCGGCCAATCGCATTGATCAGGTAAATGAAAATTATATAAAAGAAAACGCCAAAACGGGTAAAGACTGGCCAGCCCACGGCTTTGACTACGCAGAAACCCGTTTCAGCCCTCTCTCGCAGATTACAGATTCCAACGTCAATAAGCTGGGATTAGCCTGGTCCTATGATCTGAAATCAAGCCGTGGGATTGAGGCTACGCCTCTGATTGTAGACGGGGTGATGTATGTAACCGCATCGTGGAGTGTCGTACATGCACTTGACGCGACAACCGGCGAGAACCTTTGGACTTTCGACCCTGAAGTACCTCGCGAAAAGGGCTATGAAGCCTGCTGCGATGTGGTTAACCGTGGCGTTGCCCTGTATGAAGGCAATGTCTACGTTGCCGCACTTGATGGGCGGTTGGTGGCCATTGATGCAAAAACCGGGCAAAAAATGTGGGAAAAGAACACGCTGATTGACAACGAAATCGGCTATACATTAACCGGTGCCCCTCGCGTATTTAAAGGTAACGTGATCATCGGAAACGGCGGCGCAGAGCGTGGTGTAAGGGGTTATATCACTGCCTATGATGCAAAAACCGGAGAACAGAAATGGCGCTGGTACACCGTACCAGGAGATCCTGGCAAACCATTCGAAAACGAGGCCATGGTCAAAGCTGCCGAGACCTGGGACCCCAGCGGTAAATACTGGGAAAGCGGTGGCGGTGGCACCGTGTGGAACTCCATGGTTTTTGATCCGGACTTGAATCTCATGTATATCGGCACGGGCAATGGAGCCCCATGGTCCCACAAAAAGCGCAGCCCAACGGGCGGAGACAACCTGTACGTGGCCTCTATTGTTGCACTTAACCCGGATACCGGAGAGTACGTTTGGCACTACCAGGAAACGCCTGGGGATAACTGGGACTACACCTCCGCCCAGGACATGATTCTCAAGGATCTTATGATCGATGGGGAGCTGCGTAAAATTATTATGCACGCTCCGAAAAACGGTTTCTTTTTTGTTATTGACCGCACCAACGGAGAATTTATTTCCGCCGACAATTTTGTCGATGTGAACTGGGCTGAGGGGTACGACAACAACGGGCGCCCAATCGAAGTGCCTGCGGCACGCACAGCAGACAAGCCATTCGATGCAATTCCAGGCCCCTTCGGCGGTCATAACTGGCACTCGATGTCCTTTAACTCCCAAACAGGGCTCGCGTACTTTCCATCTCAAAACATCCCCATAACGCTATCCGAAGACCCTACCTGGAAAAACATAGAAAGTAATGAGCCAGGGCAACCCATGAGCGGGATTGGCTGGAATACCGCAATGAGAATCAACGAAGCCCCGCCCTCCAGTAAACCATTCGGGCGACTAACGGCCTGGGACCCAATCAAGCAACAGGAAGCCTGGCGTTACGAGCATGCCTCACCCTGGAACGGCGGTACGCTTTCTACTGCAGGCAACCTTGTTTTCCAGGGAACTGCAGATGCGCGGTTAATGGCGTTTAATGCGCAAACAGGCAAGCCGTTATGGGAATCGCCCATGGGCACCGGCGTTATTGCAGCTCCAGTCACCTATGAGGTTGATGGCACTCAATATGTTTCGATTGCCGCTGGCTGGGGCGGGGTATACGGGCAGGCCCAAAGAGCCTCTGACCTGAAGACCCCTGGCACGGTTTATACCTTTGCCCTGAACAGTCAGGCCGAAATGCCTGAGTTCACGAAATATCAGTTGGGATCATTAATTTCCGGCGTTAAGTACAACCCGGAATTCGTTGAGGAAGGCACTGGCCTTTACGTTAGCAACTGCGTGTTTTGCCACGGAGTCCCTGGGGTAGACAAAGGCGGCAATATTCCGAACCTGGGTTACGTCAATAGTTCAGTTATCGAACACCTGAGCACCTTTGTATTTAACGGCCCTTTTGTTGGTAAAGGCATGCCTGACTTTACCGGCAAGTTGAGTGAGACCGATGTCGAAAAAATAAAGGCCTTTATCCAGGGTACAGCTGATGCAATTCGCCCCAAGAGCCAGTAAATCAAGGAAAAAACAATGAACAAAATGACAAACGAAGCAGCGAATATAGAACAGAAGACCCAAGCGTTTCTCGACCGTCAAAACCATCGCATGCTCATTGGCGGGCAATGGGTTGATGCAGCGGGAAACGAGCGTATGCAGGTCGTAAACCCAGCCGAAGAAACGGTCATTGGAACGATACCTTCTGCTCATTCAAGCGATGTTAACCAAGCCGTTGATTGCGCAAAAAACGCTCTGAAACAGGGTACCTGGGGTCGAATGAGGCCCTCCGCTCGTCAGAACTTGCTCTTAAAACTTGCTGACCTGATTGAGCGGGATGCCCGGATAATCGCGGAATTGGAGGCTATCGACAATGGTAAATCTGCCGCCATTGCTCAGGCAGTCGATATAGGTTTGGGCTTGGAATTTTTCCGCTATATGGCAGGGTGGGCCACCAAAATTGAAGGCTCCACTCTGGATGTATCCATGCCATTCGCCCCGCCCGAAGCTGACTTTTTTGCTTACACTCGGCGTGAGCCAGTTGGTGTCGTCGCTGCAATCATTCCGTGGAACTTTCCATTCCTGATGGCTTGCTGGAAGCTGGCACCGGCGCTGGCGGCCGGTTGTACAGTTGTCTTAAAGCCAGCGGAGCAAACATCTCTATCTGCACTTTATTTAGGTGAGCTGATTAAGGAGGCCAACTTTCCCGACGGTGTTGTAAATATCATCACGGGTGAAGGTCAGAGTACGGGGTCCGCCTTGATCAAACATTCCGACATAAACAAAATCACCTTCACAGGCTCAACACAGGTGGGCCAGCTCATCGGCCGCGCAGCAATGGACAACATGGCCCGCGTAACACTGGAGCTGGGCGGCAAGTCACCAATGATAGTCTTGGCAGATTGTGACCCGGAGAAAGCCGCACAGGGCGCGGCAGCAGCGATCTTTTTCAATCATGGGCAGACTTGTAGCGCGGGCTCACGCTTGTACGTGCACCGGAGCATCTTTGATACCGTTGTTAATCGACTTGCGGAGCTGTCTGAAGCCATTCCCATGGGGCCAGGCCTTGACCCAGCTGCGCAAATGGGGCCTCTTGTATCTCAGGTGCAGCTAGACAGAGTCTGCCAGTACATTGAGACAGGCCGCCAAGAAGGTGCTCGCGTGGTAACTGGGGGCGAGAGGGCCGATCGTAAGGGGTATTACGTTAAGCCAACGATATTCGCCAGCGAAGATGACAGCCTGGTTATTGCCAGAGAGGAGATTTTTGGCCCAGTATTGGTAGCCATCCCCTTTGATGATGTGGATGATGTTGTGCAACGTGCCAACGACAGTCGCTATGGCTTGGCTGCCAGTATCTGGTCAAATGATCTCTCTCAGGTGCAGCGTATAATCCCGAGATTGAAAGCGGGCACTGTTTGGGTCAATGGGCACAACATGCTTGACGCAAACGTACCATTTGGGGGCTATAAGCTCTCGGGTGTTGGTCGTGATATGGGTAGGCAATCCCTTGACTCATATCTGGAAACCAAGTCGGTTTTCATGGCCCTCTAAGAAAGTGTGCCAAGCCCCCGGAAACCAAAAACCGGGGGCTTGGAGTTAATAGCCAGACGTTTCAACTAACACCGGTTTTAAGGGCAAGATCCGCTCATCAACTTCTGGCTACCGATGGATGATCGGCCAAGCGTATCCTTGTAATCTTATCCTGCCGACGAGCCTCGGTGCGCTTGCCATACTTCAGCAGCTATTCCAGCTGTGTGAGCGTTGGCCACTGATCCGGCTTGCACCAGCCTTTCTCGCCGGCAAGTTGCAGCGGCGTCGTTCAAGGCATCCAGCGCCTCGGGAATTCCTCAGGCACTGCGAATCCAGATTAGGTTATTAGAAGCAGTTTGTGGCGTACCCGTCCTCAGCCAACCCATGACGTGAGCGACGAACTCCTGGCTAGGCGCCCAATCTTTCGCCAAAGCCTTACGGTCAAAGGTGCGACTTTCAAGATATACTATCTCCACTTTACGCTTTAAGCGGATGGCAGCGCGATAAGATTTAGTACCAACGGCACGAGATCTCACCGTAATAGTAGCCACAGTACTCCATGCTCCCACAATGCGGTGCTCCAGATCGATTTCTGGAGCATTTTTGGAGCACCAATACTGAAAATTTAGGTATATACAGGCAATAAATGGTGTTAAATAGTACAGATTACAAGGCAGGAAATTGGGCGGGAAGCAGCGCAAACACTGGGCCGGAGCCCTCCAGGCGGTTTTGCGTAGCGCCGATGATGGATTGGACTACCCCGCAATATCGCTACCTAGCCCGCCTGTTGAGCCAGCACACCCTACTCTACACCGAGATGGTCACCACCGGTGCGCTGATCCACGGCGATACTGAGCGGTTTCTGCACCACAACGCTGCCGAATACCCCCTGGCACTTCAGCTTGGGGGCAGTGATGCGAGCGATCTTGCGCATTGTGCAAGGCTGGCTGAGCAGTTTGGTTTCAGTGAAGTAAACCTGAACGTTGGCTGCCCCAGCGACCGAGTGCAGAACAATATGATTGGCGCCTGTCTGATGGCGCACCCGGATAAGGTGGCTGAGGGCGTTCGTGCGATGATTGAAACCACCCGCCTTCCAGTTACGGTTAAGCACCGCATAGGTATTAACGGTCGCGAGTCTTGGGAAGATTTGTGCGAGTTTGTGGATAAAGTCAGCGAGGCCGGCTGCCGGACGTTTATTGTGCATGCTCGCATTGCTGTTCTTGAAGGCCTTAGCCCAAAAGAAAACCGTGATGTTCCGCCGTTAAAATACGATTGGGTGTACCGCCTTAAGCAAAAGTACCCGTACCTTGAGATCATTATTAACGGCGGAATCAAAACCTTTGCAGAGTGTCATGAGCACTTAGCGCACACAGATGGTGTAATGCTGGGCCGCGAGGCTTATCACAACCCTTGGCTACTGGCGGGTGTAGACCAGGAATTCTTTGGTGGGGAGGCAGCTCTTGCCTCACGTCATGAGGCGCTGGAGGCCATGTATCCCTTTATTCAAAGCGAACTGGACCGTGGCGTATACCTCGCCCACATATCCCGACACTTGCTAGGGCTGTTCCACGGCATGCCTGGCGGCAGGCTTTTTCGCCGCTATATCAGTGAAAATGCTCACAAATCGGGGGCTGGTCTGGAAGTCATTCAAACCGCCCTTGAGAAGGTACGTGAGCAGAAGCAGTCTGTACAAGCTCGCGTTGCCGCCGACGTCTAATCACCGTCTATCCGTAAGGTTAACGCTCTATTGCCAAAACCTTACTTTTTGCTGTCTTGTTCCTGCCTTAACAGCCCGTTATTGTAGAAGCATAACCAGCACCCGGGATTCGGGTGTGCTGATAATAATATCAACCGGGACGACAGTACGAATGACCAACAAGCTTGACCAACTCAAAACCATGACCACGGTAGTGGCAGATACCGGCGATATCGATGCCATCGCCCAGTGGCTACCCCAGGATGCAACAACTAACCCGTCGCTATTGCTGAAAGCTGCGGCTTCTGAAGCCTATCGGCCAATGCTTGAGAAGGCCGTTGCCCTGGCCCACAGACAGGGCGGCTCAAACGCTGAACAGTTAACCATGGCAACGGATATGTTGGCCGTTTTGGCGGGCCAGGAAATACTCAACCTGATACCAGGTGTGGTATCCACGGAAGTGGACGCGCGATTGTCATTTGATACTGAAGCCACGCTCAAGCGGGCACGGCGCTTGATAGCACTCTACGATCAGCAAGGCGTGGATACTAGCCGGGTTCTGATCAAAATCGCTTCTACCTGGGAGGGCATCCGCGCTGCTGAGATCCTTGAACAAGAAGGCATCCGCTGCAACCTCACTCTTTTGTTTTCATTCGTGCAGGCTGCCGCTTGCGCCCAGGCTGGCGCATTTCTGATCTCGCCGTTCGTGGGGCGCATTCTCGACTGGCATCTTGCCAGCAGTGGTCGCGAGAGCTTTCCGGCGGCAGAAGATCCCGGCGTACTCTCGGTCGCCCGCATCTATAACTACTATAAGGCCCACAGTTTCAATACGGTGGTAATGGGCGCCAGTTTCCGCAATATTGGCGAGATCGAGATGCTGGCAGGTTGCGACCGGCTCACCATAAGCCCATCGTTACTGCAGGAACTGAAAGACGATAACGGAATCTTGGAGCAGCAGCTTTCGGCAACCGGCGCCACGTCATCCGATGGCTTCGGAGCTTTGGATGAAAAACTGTTCCGCTGGGAATCGAACGAAGACCCCATGGCCACCGAGAAACTGGCAGATGGCATCCGCCGTTTCACCACAGACCAGATTGAACTAGAAAACCAGGTTCGGCAGTTGGCCAATAAAGCGGCCTAATTTTCATCGCGCTTTTATTGCCCTTTCTCCGCACTCTCAACACACTCAAATGACCGTATCTGATTATGATCGAAAGCCTGAAAAAACTGTTTAGTGCACCAGAAACGGAGCATCATAAACCCAATGAGCGTAACATCGCGATCGCTGCGACCGCTTTGATGGTGCAGCTTTCTCAAGTCGATAACGATGAGGATGAACGAGAGCTGCAGGCCATCATTGATTGCGCGGTGAAAGTTCATCAGTTAACTCGGGAAGAAGCCAAAGAGATACTCGACCAAGCACTGGCCCAAGCCCAGGATGCCACGTCGCTGTATGAGTTTACCGGGCAGATCAACGAGGTTTTGGACCAAGACGGCAAGCAGGCATTGCTGGAAAGCATCTGGCGTGTTGCCCTCTCAGACGACCGAATCGACAAGTACGAAGAACACCTTATTCGCCGCATTGCAGATCTGATGCATCTTAATCACCGGGAATTTATTCTGGCGCGACACAGGGCCGAAAGCCCGAGCTCTTAGCCCGTAGATAGAGAGGGAGCCTCCATGCTAGCCATTCTTCACCCCAATACCCCGCTGGACAGCGAAGCTTATCGCCAAACCATGCACTACCTGGAAAACCTACCGGGCGTGACGGTGCGGGTACACGAAATTCAAGGTGCCAGCCAACGGCTGACCGAGATCTACTTGCTGGGCGACACCAAACCTCTCCACAAAGATGAAATCGAAGCCCTGCCCGCCGTCGAGCGTGCTATCCGGATATCTGACGATTATCGGGTTCTGGGGCGCCACAGAGATGACAACCGGCAAACGGGCTTCAGCTATAACGGTGTGGATTTCAATCAGTCCAACCTCAACATTTTTGCCGGGCTTTGCGCTGTCGATGTGCCTGAGCATGTTGAAATGATGCTGAAAGCTCTGGAGGAGAATGGCCAGGTTTGCACGCGCATGGGTGCTTACAAGCCGCGCACTAATCCCTATTCGTTCCAAGGCCACGGCAAGGGCTGCCTGCCATGGGTATTTGAGAAAGCAGGCAAACACGGGATCAAAGTGGTTGCCATGGAAATCACCCATGAAAGCCACATTGAAGAAATCGATAATTGCCTGGAAAAACTCGGGCGGCCAACCGGCGTTATGCTTCAGGTGGGTACCCGGAATACCCAGAACTTCGAGCTTCTAAAAGCCATCGGTCGCCAAAGTACCTACCCGGTGCTACTAAAGCGCGGGTTCGGCATTACTTTGAACGAATCCCTGAATGCGGCGGAATATCTTGCCAGCGAAGGCAACGCAAATGTAATTTTCTGCCTGCGTGGTATGAAAACGGAAGCCGGCCAGCCACACCGAAACATGGTGGATTTTGCCCATGTGCCGGCGGTTAAACGGCTAACGCGCATGCCTGTGTGCATCGATCCTTCTCACTCGGTAGGTACCCGTGAAAAAGCGCCAGACGGCATTCTCGATGTAATGCATGCCACCGCGCAAGGCGTGGTCGCCGGGGCCAATATGGTTTTGGTGGACTTCCACCCGAAGCCCGAGAAAGCACTTGTAGATGGGCCCCAAGCGCTGCTTATGAACGAGCTGCCAGCCTACCTGGAAGATATACAACTGTGTCACGACACCTGGAATAAACGCCAGGCCATTTACCAACGTTTAAAAGGTGAAACACCGGAATGATCGTCTACGGACACCGAGGCGCCAAAGGAGAAGCCCCAGAAAATACCCTGCCCGGATTCAAGCATGCGTACCGCCAGGGTATTCGACATTTTGAACTGGATTTGGTGCTATCTAAAGATGGCAAACCCGTTCTGGTACACGATCTCACGACAGACCGCACAACAGGTCAGAAGGGCGAGGTGGGCCAGTACACGGCCGCCGAGCTTAACCAAATGGACGCCCGCCGAAACACGAGCCCATGGCCAGATAAAACAGGCATCCCGGAGCTGGAGCAGCTATTGGATCAGTTTGGTGAGATGGAGCATTTCCAACTCGAGGTGAAAAAAGATTCTCGCGCCAGGCTGAATATTCTTGGCAACCGGTTAACAGAAATCATCCAAAGCCGAAATCTGTATCAAACAGCAGCTATCACCTCGGCAGATACTTGGTTTCTGAAAGAAATGCACCGAAGAAACAAACGTATTCGCACAGGGCTGGTATCAGAGCGACGCTTTCCGCGGCCGCTAGGACTCGCAACGCGCTTGGGCTGCAAATACCTATGCATCAATTGGAAGATATGTTCGCCCGAACTGGTGGAGCATGCTCATCGCAGGGGGATGCATGTTTCCTGCTGGACCGTAAACAGCATTCAGGACATGCTTCAGCTTGAGGCCATGGGCGTAGACAGTATCATCACCGACTATCCCACCAGTACGCAGATGTTCTTTGACAACCGTGCACGCTCATCGTTATCGCTGCCTGATCGCCAGGACTGCATAGCGGCGGGCAATGAAGCATTACCCGCCAACTAAGTCGTTAACCAATCAAAAAAGCTTGAATCGGTCAGAAAATCCGGTTCAGGCCGTTCAACGCAGCTACCCGATAAGCTTCCGCCATGGTCGGGTAATTAAAGGTTGTGTTGATGAAATAGTTGAGCGAGTTGGCCTCACCCTCCTGGTTCATGATGGCCTGGCCAATGTGCACGATCTCAGCTGCCTGGTCTCCAAAGCAGTGGATGCCCAGAATTTGCCGGGTTTCACGGTGGAACAAAATTTTCAGCATGCCGACAGGCTCGCCGGTAATCTGCGCCCGCGCAAGATCCTTGAAAAAGGCTTGGCCGACTTCATAGGGCACTTTAGCTGCGGTTAGTTCTCGCTCGGTTTGCCCTACCGAACTGATTTCCGGAATCGTATAGATGCCCGTGGGAACATCCGATACGAATCGGAAGTAATCATCACTCACAATGTCTGATGAGGCAGAACGCCCCTGATCATAAGCGGCACTAGCCAGGCTCGGCCACCCGATCACGTCACCAGCGGCGTATATGTTTTCCACTTCGGTGCGGTACTGTTCATCAATCGATAACTGGCCTCGGCCATTGGGTTTCAGGCCAATGTTCTCGAGCCCCAGACTGTCGGTATTGCCACTGCGGCCGTTACACCACAGAAAGGCATCTGCGCGTATCTTTTTGCCAGACTGCAAGGAGAGCACAACACCGTGGTCGTCTCCATCCACCGACTCATACTGCTCGTTATGTCGTACCAGCACGCCGTTGTTGCGCAGGTGATAGCTGAGGGCATCCGAGATTTCATCATCCAGGAATGACAACAGGCGGCTACCCGGGTTGATCAGATCAACCTTCACACCAAGGCCCGCAAAGATAGATGCGTATTCCGAACCAATAACGCCGGCACCATAAATAATTAACGTGCGCGGTGTATGGGACAGGTTAAGTATGGTGTCTGAGTTATAGACCCGGTGATGACGGAAATCGACATCAGGCGGCAGGTACGGGCGTGAGCCAGTCGCAATAACTGCTTGCTTGAAATGCAGTGTCTCGACGGACTTGTTACCGTGAACTTCGAGCCGGTTCTCGTTTATGAACGAGGCGCGCCCATTGATCAGATCCACACGGTTACGTGAATAGAACTGAGTTCTCAGCTTGACCTGCTTACCAATAACTTTCTGTGCATTTTGCAGCACTCGGGGAAACGAGAACCAACGAGGCTCTCCGATATCCCGGAACATCTGATTGGTGTTGAAGGTAATGATCTGCTTTACCGAGTGACGCAAAGCCTTGGACGGGATTGTTCCCCAGTGAGTGCAATTGCCTCCCACCGTTGGCTTGTCTTCAACGATTGCAACACGCCTGCCGCTTTTCGTCGCATTCATTGCCGCACCTTCGCCAGAAGGTCCAGCACCGATAACGACGACGTCGTAATGATGTTCAGCCATGCGCGCAGTGACTCCTTAATCCACTTCGTGAAAAAGTAATTATGATTATTCTGGATATGCCAGCGTTTACTGTTTGCGACCAACTGTGCTCGCATCATAGGCCAGCTCCTCGGACGCTACGGCCTCCGAACCGATACGCTGGTTTTCCTCTTCGCACTTTTGGGTGTTGCCGCCACAAATATCACAGGATGAGCTGATACCCAGTGCACCTATGCCACCGCAGGTGCCACTGATCGGCTTGCCACCAAAGATGACACCAACAGACATGCCAGCGACCAGCAAAACCACAATCGCTAAAACCAGAAGAAAAGTACCCATATTGCCCTCCCCTTACTGAGTAACGTAGGACGAAAACGCCGGCGTTTGATGAGATTCAAACCCGTTTTCCGTCCGGATAATAAAATAAGCCGGAATATTCTTCCGCGTGGCGAGCGCCATCGCCCGCTCATAACCCATGGCTGTAAAACCAGTCGCCAGTGCGTCAGCACTCATGCTGTCATCGGTTATAACGGTTACCGAAGCCAAATTGTGCGCAATTGGCTTTCCAGTTTCTGGGTCTATTGTATGCGAGAAGCGACGCCCTTCCGATTCGTAATAGTTACGATAGTCGCCGGAGGTAGCCAGTGCTCGGGAAGGCAGAGTAACGATACGATTTACCGTATGCTCCCCGCCCTCTGCGGGTTGCTCAATGGCAAGCCTCCACACGCTGCCGTCGGGCTTCTTACCCTGAGAGCGCACTTCGCCGCCTATTTCTACCAGGTAAGCCTTCACGCCCTCGCTATCAAGGTACCTTGCCACTACATCGACACCATAGCCTTTGGCGATGGCAGAAAGATCAATGTACTGGGGTTGCGCCGCTTTCACCGCCGGCGGATCGGTTTGTAGCGATAGGTTTTCATAACCCGTTGAAGCCAAAGCGCGGGCAAGGGCTTCATCTGACGGCACCTTTTCCGGCCGTGCGTCTGGACCGAAGCCCCAAAGATTGACCACCGGCCCGATGGTGATATCGAACGCACCGTCGGTCAGCCGTGATATCTCATCCGATCTCGCAAGCACTTCAAAAAGCGGATCCGAGACGGGATACCAGCTCGACTGATCTTCCTGGCGGTTCAACTTCGACAATTCGGAATCTTCTCGCCAAGTCGACATAGACGCATCAACCCCATCAAGAGCGTGGTCGATACCTTCCGCCAGCGCCTCAAGCCTCTCTCGGTCTTCCGGTAACACAACACTGATGTGGTAACGGGTCCCGAACACAGGCCCGGAGATTTCCCATATTTCTTCATCTGGCTGAAACGAGCAACCCGCCAGGGCCACCAATGCCAGCGTCATTACGACGCCGGCAAAGACCACCCGGGCGGGCTGTAAGATACAAGATGTCATCTGAGCGGCTTAGCCTCCGAAGTCATCCAGCATAATATTTTCATCTTCAACACCCATATCCTTCAGCATCTTGATAACAGATGAGTTCATGATAGGGGGCCCGCACATATAGTATTCACAATCTTCCGGAGCAGGATGATCCTTCAGATACTTATCGTAGAGTACGTTATGGATAAAGCCTGTAGGGCCTTCCCAGTTGTCTTCAGGCTGCGCATCAGACAAAGCAACGTGCCATTCGAAGTTGTCATTCTCATTGGCCAGCATGTCGAAGTCTTCCACGTAGAACATCTCGCGGACACTTCGAGCACCGTACCAAAAGGTGATTTTGCGCTTCGAGTTCAATCGCTTCAGCTGATCAAAGATATGGGAACGCATAGGCGCCATGCCGGCTCCGCCGCCAATGAAAACCATTTCGGCTTCGGTCTTCTTGGCGAAGAACTCACCGAATGGTCCCATAACCGTAACCTTGTCACCCGGCTTCAGGCTGAACGTATAGCTGGACATAATGCCCGGCAGGTGGTCAGTGCCTGGAGGCGGAGTAGCGATGCGGATATTGAACTTAAGAACGCCCTTCTCCTCCGGATAGTTCGCCATGGAGTATGCGCGAATGGTCTCTTCCTTGTTGATCGCCTTGAAGCGCCAGATATCAAGCTTGTCCCAGTCACCGTGGAACTCATCTTCGATATCAAAATCCTTAAAGTTGATCTCGTAAGGATCACATTCCAGCTGCACATAACCACCAGCGCGGAAGTCTACTTCCTCGCCTTCTGGCAATTTCAGCACCAGCTCTTTGATAAAGGTGGCCACGTTATGATTGGAGGCAACTTCGCACTCCCACTTTTTAACGCCGAAGAACTCTTCGGGCACCTCAATCTTCATGTCCTGCTTAACCGGAACCTGACACGACAAGCGCCAGCCTTCCTTCTCTTCACGATTGGTGAAGTGAGTTTTTTCCGTGGCCAGCATCGCGCCGCCGCCATCAAACACCTTGCACTTGCACTGGGCGCAAGTACCGCCACCGCCACAAGCAGATGACAGGAAAATACCACTGCCTGCCAGGGTGCCAAGAAGTTTGCCGCCGGCTTCCGTTTTCACGGTATGTTCCGGGTCGTCATTGATTTCGATGGTCACATCACCGGTGCTTACCAGTTTGGATCTTGCCGCGAGGATGATCGCCACAAGCGCCAGAACGATAACGGTGAACATGACCACGCCAAGTGATATTTCTAAAAACATGGTCTCGCCTTTTCGTTATACCGAATCACCGGATGAATTACAGGGAAATTCCTGAGAACGACATAAAGCCAAGGGACATCAAACCAACGGTAATGAAGGTGATACCCAGGCCGCGCAGCCCTTCTGGAACATCGCTGTACTTCAGCTTTTCACGGATACCGGCCAAAGCAATAATAGCCAGAGCCCAGCCTACACCTGCACCAAAGCCATAAACCACACTTTCACTGAAGGTGTAGTCACGCTCCACCATAAACAGTGCGGCACCCATAATGGCGCAGTTCACCGTAATCAGTGGCAGGAATACACCCAGTGCGGAGTAAAGCGCAGGGATATATTTGTCCAGAATCATTTCCATAATCTGAACAATGGCTGCGATAACACCAATGTAGGTAATCAAGCCTAGGAAGCTCAGATCCACATCCGGCAATCCAGCCCACGACAGTGCACCCTCACGCAGGATGTTGTTGTAGATCAGGTTGTTGACCGGAACGGTCAGCGTTAGAACAACAACAACGGCAATGCCAAGACCCGTAGCAGCTTCTATCTTCTTGGATATCGCAAGAAACGTACACATACCCAAGAAGAACGCGAGCGCCATGTTCTCAATGAAAATTGCCTTGAGAAGCAGGCTGATATAATGCTCCATCAGAAGGCCTCCTTATGGGTGTGGCGAGACATTTTGTAGTCCTGCTCTTCCACTTGCTCAGGCATCCAGGTGCGCAAGCCCCAGATCGCCAGACCAATAATGAAGAAGGCACTCGGCGGCAGCAGAAGCAGGCCGTTAGTAATGTACCAGCCACCTTCGTTAACCGGCGTCAGCAGAGTGACTCCGAACAGTGAACCGGCCCCTAGCAACTCGCGGAAGAATGCCACAAACAACAGCATAATCGAGTAGCCCATGCCGTTACCGATGCCGTCCAGGAAACTCAGCCAAGGGCCGTTTTTCATGGCGAAGCCTTCTGCTCGCCCCATCACGATACAGTTGGTGATGATCAGGCCAACGAAGACCGACAGCTGCTTACTGATCTCATAGGCATACGCCTTGAGGATCTGATCAACCACAATGACCAAAGAAGCGATAATGGTCATCTGCACGATGATCCGGATGCTGCCCGGTATTTGAGTACGAACCAGAGAGACCGCCAGGTTGGCAAATGCAGTAACCGCAATCACCGACAGACACATAACGATGGTGACGTTCATGCTGGTGGTTACGGCAAGAGCGGAACAGATACCAAGGATCTGCAGCCCGATTGGGTTGTTACTGAATATCGGTTCGAATAGAACCTGCTTAGCAGTTACTTCAGACATGATCAGGCCTCCCCTTCGCGAAGTTTCTTGAGGAACGGTGCGTAACCCCGGTCACCCAGCCAGTAATTAACCAGATGCTGAACGCCACGACTGGTCAGTGTTGCACCAGAAAGCGCATCGACCTTGTGCTCTTTATCGGCAGCGTTAGCACCAACGCCACCCTTCATCAGGCGAATCTGCGGCTCAGATTTATCTTCACCGTAAAGTTCCTTGCCAACCCATTGGGATTTCCAACGTGGGTTATCCACTTCACCACCCAGACCAGGCGTTTCTGCGTGAGCGTAGAAACCCAGACCTTCGATGGTGTTCAAGTCGCCCTCGAGAGACACAAAACCATACAGCGTAGACCAGAGTCCGTAACCGCTAATCGGCAGCACTACCCGCTTGAGATCACCGTTTTCGTTCAAAACGAACACTCTGGCGATATTCGGGCGGCGCTTGATCCCGGCCTTGTCTTCAGACGAAGGTATGTTAGTCGACATTTCAGGATCTGAAGCGGCCTTGTACATGTCGTACTTCATGGGGTCTTTAACCTCCACGACGGACGGTTCCACGTATTCACCCGTGTCCAGATCAACCAAACGCACGTCAAACTGGGAAAATACATCTTCGATTTCCTCAGCGCCAGCACCTTCGGGCAGCATGCCTGCTGCCGCCAGGATATTGGTCTTGATATCCAGATTCTGGTTCTTGACCTGGGCCGGGCGAAGTACCACCGCAGCGGTTGATACCACTACGGAGAACACAATACTTAGTACCAGAGCAACAAGCAGCGTTCTAGAGACAGTTTCTTTACCCTTAGCCACGAGCGAGCCTCCGTTTAACGTTTGCCTGAACCACATAGTGGTCCATAAGCGGAGCAAAAAGGTTAGCGAACAGAATCGCCAGCATGATGCCTTCTGGGAATGCAGGGTTAACAACCCTTATCAGAATAGTCATCACACCCACCAGAATACCGAAGCACCAGCGACCTGTGTTGGTCATTGAGGCTGAAACCGGATCGGTTGCCATGAACATCATACCGAAGGCAAAGCCACCCATAACCAGATGCCAATGGGCCGGAACCGAAAACATTGGATTGGTTTCAGAACCCACAAGGTTCAGCAGAACCGCCGTGGCAATCATGCCAATCAGCACACCACCCACAATTCGGTAACTGGCTATTCCCATGGCGATCAGAGCCAGGCCACCTATCATGACAGCAAGCGTAGAGGTTTCGCCCATGGAACCCTGAATAGAACCCATGAATGCGTTCATCCAACCGATGCCCTCGTTCAGCGCATCAATGCCACCGCTGGCGGCCAGGCTCAGAGCAGTTGCGCCACTGAAGCCGTCAACCGCGGTCCAAACAGCGTCGCCAGAGATCTGTGCCGGATAAGCAAAGTACAAGAACGCACGGCCGGTCAGCGCTGGGTTCAGGAAGTTTTTGCCGGTACCGCCAAAGACTTCTTTGCCAATCACTACACCGAAGGTAATGCCCAAAGCCACCTGCCAAAGCGGAATGGTTGGCGGGCAAATGAGGGCAAACAGGATAGAGGTAACAAAGAAGCCTTCGTTCACTTCGTGACGGCGCACGGTTGCGAACATGACTTCCCAGAAACCACCCACTACGAAGGTAACGAAGTAAACGGGAATAAAGTACGCCATGCCGTATACAAAGTTATCCCAGATACCTGCTCCGGCCCCGGTAACGGCAAGCGCCTGAATGAACGCCGTACGCAGGCCACCGTCTGCAATCAACGCGTCCGGATTGGTCGCCAGAAAGCTGTTGGCCTGAAAGCCGATGTTCCACATACCGAAGAACATCGCCGGAAATGCACACAACCAAACAGAGATCATGATGCGCTTGAGATCAACGCCATCACGCACGTGCGAGGTTGTAGAGGTTACCGAGCTTGGCGTGTAGAACATGGTATCGGCGGCTTCGTACAGCGCATACCAACGCTCGAATTTGCCACCCTTTTCAAAATGATGCTCGATTCCATCGAGAAACTGCCTGATAGCCATCGTATTAGCCCTCGATCTCGATTCGGGTCAGATTCTCGCGAAGAATCGGACCGTATTCATATTTACCCGGGCACACGAACGTGCACAGCGCTAGATCTTCCTCGTCTAACTCCAAAGCGCCGAGCTTCTGAGCCATTTCGGTATCACCCACAATCAGCGCACGTAGCAACTGAGTTGGCAGGATGTCCAGAGGCATCACTTTCTCGTAAGCACCAACCGGCACCATGGCGCGTTCGCTACCATTAGTGGTGGTCGTGAAGTTGAACAATTTGCTACCGGTAAATTTGGACAGGTAGATGTTCAGCACGGAAAACTTATTCACACCCGGCGTCAGCCAGCCCAGGAAGTGCCGTTTGTTGCCTTCTTCGAGCACGGACACCTGATTAGCAAAACGGCCAAGGTAAGCACAGGGGCCCTCGCCCCGACGACCGCCGAATACAGAACCAGAAATCGCGCGAACGTCACAGTCTGTGGCCACCTCACCCTCAAGAAGCTCAGGCAGGCTGGCGCCCAAACGGGTACGAACCAAGCGAGGTTTTAGGGCCTTGGGGCCGCCAAGCGCAACAATGCGGTCAACGTTTAGCTCACCGGTGGTAAACAGCTGCCCAATATCGATCACATCCTGGTAGTTAACCGTCCAGACACTCTTGGTGGAGGAAACCGGATCAAGATGGTGGATGTGCGTTCCGACGTTTCCGGCCGGGTGCATGCCGTCAAACTGTTGAACGTCAATATTGTCGGCTTTAGGTACGGACACATTGGAACCGGGTCGACCGGTTACAAAGACCTTGCCTGAGGTGAGCCGACCTAGAATACTCAGGCCGTTCTCAAAGGCTGCTGCATTCTCAGCGATCACAATAGTAGGATCAGCTGCCAGCGGATTGGTGTCCATAACGGAGACAAATATGGAGTGCGGCGCTGTGTCGATGGCCGGCACTTTGCTATAGGGGCGGGTTTTGAAAGCCGTCCATAAACCGGACTCTACCAGGTTATCGACCACCTGCTGTCGCTCCAGACCAACAAGATCGGAGTCACTGTAGCGGGCGAAGGTCTCAGCATCGTTACCATCAATCTCGATGACAACTGACTGGAATACCCGACGATCACCGCGATTGATTTCTTTCACCACACCAGCGGCAGGTGATGTGTAACGAACGCCCTCGGTCTTCTTGTCCGTGAACAGCAGCGTACCGCGCTTAACACGATCTCCTTCTTTAACAGCCATCGTCGGCTTCATGCCGATGTAGTCGAAGCCAATTAGCGCCACGTGGCGAACTGGCTTGCCGTCTGTGATGGTCTGTTCAGGAGCGCCGCTGATGGGAAGATCCAGGCCTTTTTTGATCTTAATCATTAGCCTCATCCAATCATCAGAAACTATTCTATGGATTCGTATTGCCCGACCCCAGCGGCCCAGAATAAGTTGAGAAACGGGGAGCCAGACATACCCAAAATCGCGCCAATTATAGAGTTTAAGGCAAGCTATTTCCACCTGAAACGAGAACAGGTTTGTACCGGATCGTAATCCGATGATGACCTGCCATCGTTAACAAAAAAACCCGGCGACTTTCGGCGCCGGGTTTGTGGAACTAACAGCGCCAACTCTGGCGCACTTCCCTCAGTCGCGCATGCGCTTCGGGAAGATCGGGTAAGTAATACCCGCCATCTGACTTACAACGCGAACGACCTGAGCACTGTAGCCATATTCATTGTCGTACCACACGTACAAAATCAAGCGCTTACCACCAGCGATTGTTGCTTGAGCATCAACAATGCCGGCATGGCGTGAACCTACAAAGTCTGTAGATACAACCTCGGGAGACCTCACAAAATCGATCTGCTTCTGCAACTCAGAATGCAAAGCCATCTCACGCAGATAGTTATTTACACCTTCAACATCCACCTCTTTCTTCAGATTGAGGTTCAGGATTGCCATAGAAACGTTCGGCGTTGGCACCCGAATAGCGTTACCAGTCAGCTTACCCGTCAGTTCTGGCAGAGCTTTAGACACGGCTTTTGCCGCGCCTGTCTCGGTAATTACCATGTTTAGCGGAGCACTGCGGCCACGACGACTACCCTTGTGGTAGTTATCGATCAGATTTTGATCGTTAGTATAGGAGTGCACGGTTTCAACGTGACCGTCTTCAATGCCGTACTCGTCGTATATCGCTTTCAGAACCGGCGTGATGGCGTTGGTGGTACAAGAGGCCGCAGACAGAATTTTATCTTCGTCGGTAATCCAGTCGTTGTTAATACCGTAAACGATATTCTTGATATCGCCCTTGCCCGGCGCCGTTAGCATAACTCGGCTAACGCCTTTGGATTTCAGGTGCAGACCCAAGCCGTCTTCGTCACGCCAAATGCCGGTATTATCGATCACAATGGCGTTATTGATACCGTACTGGGTGTAATCCACTTGGTCTGGGCCGGATGAATAGATAACCTTGATGAAGTTACCGTTGGCAATCAGCGCAGATTCTTTCTCATCTACACGAATGGTGCCATCAAAGGGGCCATGCACGGAATCGCGGCGCAGCAGGCTGGCACGTTTTTCCAAATCGTTCTCTGCACCACCCTGGCGCACCACAATGGCTCGCAGGCGAAGATTATTACCACCACCGGCCTTTTCAATCAGAATGCGGGCAAGCAGGCGGCCAATGCGGCCAAAGCCATAAAGCACCACATCTTTGGTGCCGTTACTGGCGTCTTCCTCAGACTGTGAATGATACTGACCAACCACCGGGCCGATTTCTTTTTTCAGGAATTCGGCCAGATCGCCACCCTGATCCTTAAATTTTACCGCCAGCTTACCGATATCGACGTGCGCACGCCCGAGCTCCATGGTGTCCATGGCCTGCAGGATGGGCAGGGTGTCGTGTACGGACAGCTCACTGTCTTCAACCTGGCGCACAAACCTATGGGCACGGATGATATCGATAACCGACTGATTGATGATGGCGCGACCGTATACGGACGTAACAATGTTGTTTTTCCGGTAAAGACGGCCAATCAGCGGAATCATTGCCTCCGCCGTGGATTCTCTGTCCATCCAGTTAGAAAGACACTGGTTCATCTGTTCGTGGCTCACGGTAGGGACCCCTGTTTCGCACGTGGAATAATTTAGGTCGGGCATTATCCAACTTAAACCCGCTAACGGCAAATACGAACTGGCACGGACATCGTATGTTTACCGCCATGACACCGTCATCTGCCGGCGTTAGAATGACCGCCTTATTGGCTTCCCAACACCCACAGCAGGAGAACACGTCTGCCCATGAATCAAGGTGCCCCCACTTCCGCGTCTCTGCAAACAATGATTGCGCCGGCATTTCCTGAGAAATCGGCCGATCATCGCACCTGGGGGCAGCTACACGGCAGCAGTGACGCCCTGGCCATTTGTGAAAGCGCCCGGGCGCACAAGGGACTCACCCTGGTGATTACCCGCAGTACGGCTGAAGCCATCCGTTTGGAGCAATCCATGCGGTTCTTCCTGGGATTGCCGGCGGAGGAAGATGGAGCCACCGTGACAGAATGCGGCCTAGAGCTATTGTCACTGCCAGACTGGGAAACCCTACCCTACGATCTGTTTTCTCCGCACCAGGATATTACGTCGCGGCGAATTCGCACTTTGCATCGGCTGCCCAGTATTCAGCATGGCGTAATTGTGGTGCCGGCTCGCACGCTAATGCACCGGCTGCCTCCAGTTAGTTATCTTCAGGGCAACACCTTGCTATTGGAAACCGGCCAATCCTTAGATATGGACAACTGGCGCCTGCAACTGACAACCGCCGGCTACAGACACGCGGAAAACGTATACGAGCATGGTGAATACGCGGTTCGAGGCTCGATACTCGACATATTCCCCATGGGGTCAAACCTACCCTATCGAATTGACCTGTTTGATAATGAGGTAGAAACCCTTCGCACGTTCGACCCGGAAACCCAACGCTCCATCGACCGAATTGAAAGCATAGAACTTCTCCCCGCCTATGAATTCCCATGGCACAAAGAAGCCCGCTCAGGTTTCCGCAACCGCTGGTTCGAACAGTTTCCAAACGCAAACAAAGACGCGCCCATCTACCAAGATGTTAGCCACGGCATTACACCACCAGGCATCGAATATTATTTGCCAATGTTTTATGAAGAGACGGCAACCCTCTTCGACTACCTGCCTGGCACCACCCACGTTTTTACCGCCGAGGGTTTGAACGAAGCGATCAGCCACTTCGACGCAGACACCCGGAATCGTTACGAAGACCGGCGCCACGACCTCCACCGGCCCATACTTCCGCCTGCCAGCCTGTTTCTGCAGCAGGATGAGCTGTTCGGCCATCTCAAAGCGTTCCCTCGGGTGACCATGACACCTGAACCTGCTGAAGGGAGTGGTGCCGTTAACTGTCATAGCCAAGCCCTGGCCGATATTGCCATGAACGCACGGGCAGCCGACCCTGCTGGTCGCCTGAAACGCTTTGTTAAGGATTTTTCAGGGCGAGTGTTGATTTGCGCGGAGTCTTCCGGCCGCCGAGAAGCCCTAATTGAAAATTTAGGCGAACACCAACTGCGACTGCAAAGCTTCGAAACCTGGCAGAGTTTCCTGGCCGATAAAAACAGCGCACTGGGCATCACCATCGCGCCCATGGAACAAGGACTGGTACTGCCCGAGCACAACGTGGCCCTGATCACCGAAACGGCTCTATTCGGCGAACGTGTCTTGCAACGCCGTCGGCGTGACAAGCCTACCGAAGTTAATGACGACGGTTATCGCGACCTGTCTGAGCTACGAAACGGCTCCCCAGTTGTACACATAGATCACGGCGTTGGCCGCTACTTGGGCCTGGAAACCATAACGGTCGAAGGAGAAGCCAGTGAGTTTCTGATGCTCGAATATGCCGGCGGCTCAAAGCTGTATGTACCGGTATCTAGCCTGCACCTGATTTCCCGCTATGCCGGCGCAGACACAGAGCACGCCCCACTGCACAAGCTGGGCACCGAGCGCTGGAGCACCGCCAAGCAAAAAGCTTTGGAAAAGATCCGCGATACCGCAGCGGAGCTTCTGGACGTGTATGCTCGCCGGGAGGCACGTAAAGGTTTCGCGTTTGAAGACCCCAAAGAAGCTTATCGAGCGTTCGCCTCCGGGTTCCCATTTGAGGAAACACCTGATCAGCAAATTGCGATCGAAGCTGTGTTCGAGGACATGACCAACGAAAAGCCTATGGACAGGCTAGTGTGTGGCGATGTTGGCTTTGGCAAAACCGAAGTGGCGATGCGCGCCGCATTCCTCGCCACTTGGTCTGGAAAACAGGTGGCAGTGCTGGTACCTACAACTCTGCTGGCACAGCAACATTACGAATCCTTCCGGGATCGCTTCTCAGATACACCGGTTAATATCGAGCTACTAAGCCGTTTTCGCAGTACAGCCCAAACCAACAAAGCCATGGAAGCCACTGAGAACGGCAAGGCTGATATTGTTATCGGCACCCACAAGCTCCTGCAGGGCGATATTAAGTTTAAAAACCTGGGATTGGTGATTATCGATGAAGAGCACCGATTCGGCGTGGGGCAAAAGGAAAAACTGAAAGCTCTGCGGGCTGAAGTAGACATGCTGAACCTCACAGCAACGCCCATTCCCAGAACCCTCAACATGGCCATGGGGCATCTCAGAGACCTGTCCATCATAGCCACGCCACCCGCCCGGCGGCTTTCCGTAAAAACCTTTGTGCGCCAGCGGGATAATCCGATGGTTAAAGAAGCCATTCTGCGTGAGGTTTTGCGGGGCGGCCAGGTATACGTACTACACAACGACGTGGCGAGCATTGAAAAAACCGCTAGTGATTTACGGGAACTTGTTCCGGAAGCCCGAGTGGGCGTAGCCCACGGCCAAATGCGGGAGCGGCAACTTGAACAGATTATGTCGGATTTCTACCACAAACGCTTCAACGTGTTGGTGTGTACTACCATTATCGAAACAGGTATCGATATTCCCAGCGCCAACACTATTATTATCGAGCGGGCGGATAAGTTCGGACTGGCCCAGCTACACCAACTCCGTGGCCGGGTTGGTCGTTCACACCACCAGGCTTATGCCTACCTGCTAACACCGCCACCAAAAGCTATTTCCTCAGACGCCAAAAAGCGCCTAGAAGCCATTGCCGAGGCCCAAGACTTAGGTGCTGGCTTTATGCTCGCAACCCACGATTTAGAAATTCGTGGCGCTGGTGAACTGCTGGGCGATGAGCAGAGCGGCCAAATCGAGAGCATTGGCTTCACTTTGTACATGCAGCTGTTAGATGAAGCGGTAAAAGCCATTCGCGATGGCCGTACACCCAATGCAGAACTGCCCCTGAGCCACGGCACGGAAATGAACCTGCGCATACCAGCGCTCATTCCGGAAGACTATCTACCAGATGTTCATAACCGCTTAATGCTCTACAAGCGAATTGCCAGTGTGAGCGACCGTAATGCATTAAAAGAGCTTCAGGTTGAGATGATTGATCGCTTTGGATTATTACCAGAACCAGCCAAAAACCTTATACAACAAACCGAACTCCGGTTGCAGGCAGAAGCCCTGGGCATCGTAAAAGTAGACGCTGGCAAGGAGTGGGGCCGCCTTGAATTTGGTAATTCAACACCCGTGGATCCACTGGTACTGGTTAAAAAAATGCAATCCGCACCGGACACTTATCGGCTTGAGGGCGCCAACAGCTTCCGTTTTCGGCTGAAGGACACCTCAACCAATGGTAAACTCAACGGCATTTGTGGAATGCTGGGCGAACTCGTGCCCGCGCAGGGCGCCGTCTCTGCCTGACTATCGCCTGAAAAGTAAGGGCTTAAATAAAACTGGAGCAATCTCTTGCAGAATGATGGTAATCGCCTGTGCCGGCTATTGGCACACACACTACTGACCGCCCTTCTGGCAGCCACCTCAATGGTGAGCCATGCGCAGCAGGCATCAAACGACCTTTACCGGGCCGAATTCGTCATTCTGGAGCGCATTGTTGACTCAAGCGCAGTGAACGAGCGCATGGTTAACCGAAAGGTTGAACCCCCTGTAACCACAGGCAAAGCTCTTTACAGTGTCGCTCAGAGTGGTTCTGTGAACTCATCCCTAAAACTCGTAAACCGTAACCAGCTACACCTTGGAAACGCAGCCAACCGGCTTGAAAACAGCGGCAACTACCGAGTGCTTATGTCTGCAGGTTGGTACGAAGCCTTCCCGCCCAACTACAAAGGTGAGCCGCTGCGTATTGAGCTAGGGGATTGGCTGGCGCAAGCAGGCCAGAGAGAAATTGAAGGCAATATCACAATCGACAGACAGCGCTACCTGCATGTCGCCGTACACCTAAACCATTGGCAGGAAAGTAAGGTTGCAGCCGCACCTATAACCGAAGGCGACGCTGCTATAACTAACAGTGACTCGGTCGAGGCACCAAGCACCCCCTCTACAACAGGCGCTGAGCTAAACCTTCAGCCTGAGGTACCATTGGAGCTGCTGACCTGGATCCGAGAGACCCGCAGAATGCGGAGCGAGGAAATCCATTTCCTGGACTCCCCCACTATCGGGGTTCTCGTGTTTTTCAGGAAGATTGAGCCAAAGCCGTAAGCGCACCAAGATCGGCCATCGAAGCTTCGAGAATCTGTTTCACGCCAGACATTCCTTGCTCGATGGCCGCTTCTATCTCATCCATGGTGATAATGTGGTCGGACTTCCCGGCGGCCCAGTTTACCACCAATCCCAGGCAAACATACCGCATACCCAGCTCAGCCGCCAAAGCGGCTTCCGGCATACCGGTCATTCCCACCAAATCACATCCGTCGCGCTCCATACGCCGTATTTCGGCTGCAGTTTCCAGCCTAGGCCCCTGAGTTGCGCCATAAACACCAAACCCTGCATGTGCGACATTCCGGTCTTGAGCAGTTTGCAACAGAATTTCCCGGGCTGCGCTATCGTACGGCCAGGTGAAATCAATGTGAGTAACGGCGTCTAACTCACCCTCAAAGAAGGTACTGGCCCTTCCCCATGTGTAATCAATAATTTGATCAGGAATAACCACGCACGCAGGAGACATATCTGGATGGATTCCACCCACCGCGTTCACCCCAATCACCGTGCGCACGCCCGCATCATAAAGCGCCTTCAGATTCGCTTTGTAGTTCACTTCATGGGGCGGAATGTTGTGGGGGTTGCCGTGCCGGGAAAGAAACACAACAGGCTGGCCATCCAGACACCCTTCGATCAGTTCCGATGAGGGGGGACCCCAAGACGTTTCTACCGATCGTGTTTCGGTGATATCCAAGCCTGACAGCGTGGTCAGGCCGGTGCCACCAATAATACCAACAGCCCGGTTTGCGTCAGAAGTCACTCTCCGTCTCCCTCGCCATCTGCTCCGCCACCCAGGGATTGTTCACCTACGTCACCTTTTTGCGTGTCGTGGCGGCGACTGCGCTGGTGTATGCCATTGCCGCGACGGGAAGCCCGCTGCGGCTCTCGGCCCTGATCCTCATCTTGCTCTTGATCCTCTTCCCTACCCCGTTCAGTGAACTGTATGTTCTCGCTCTCGGGAAGTCGGGTATCTTCAGTAAGGTGCAATGTTTGCGTAGGCAGCGCCACTTGGCCACCATGCCCCGTAATAACATCGCTGATCTTCAGCAGAACATCCTGTTTCACTTCGTGATAACGCACCCACTGGGTTGTTTTGGTGAACGCATAAACCATGATATCGAGCGATGAAGGGCTAAACGCCAAAAAATTAACAATCAACGTTTGATCGCTGGCAATGTCCTCGTGGTTCTCAAGCATCGAGCGAATATCTGCAACAACTTTCGACACTTGGCTGACGTCCGCATAGCGGATACCAATGGTTTCGGAAATTCGCCGGTTGGTCATCCGTGAGGGGTTCTCTACCGCAATGGTTGTAAACGCCGCATTAGGGACATATAAGGGGCGCTTATCAAATGTTCGAATAGTGGTCAGGCGCCAGCCGATTTGCTCCACAGTGCCTTCAATACTGCGATCTGGTGAGCGAATCCAGTCACCGACCTTGAACGGCCTGTCCATGTGGATAATAAAGCCGCCGAAAAAGTTGGCTAGCAGATCTTTGGCGGCAAAACCCACTGCAATGCCACCAACGCCACCGAATGCCATCACCCCCGAAATGCTGTAGCCCAACGACTGCATGCTGATCAAAACAGCTGTAACAATCACCACTGCCCGGGAAACCTTACTCACCGCATTAACGCTGGTGTAGTCCATGGGCTTTTTCATTTTTACGGGAGAAACAAGAATACTCTCAATCTCCTTGATTATTCTCATCAACGCCCAGACGACAATAAAAATGAAGCCAATCTGCAACAGGGTTCCATTGGCCTCGAAAATCGCTGCATTGGAATAGTGGTGGGCAACTTCGGCAGCCCAGTACACACCCTGCAGCCAGACAAACGCCACCACAGGCGTACGAGCCGCATGAAGCGCAGAGTCATCCCAAACGTTATCGGTTTTGGCGAACTTTCGTTCCAGAGCGCCAATCACATGACTGGCAATGTACGCAACGGTGGCGGTTCCGAATACCAGCGCAAACACCACGATACCCACGCGCCAAGCCTCAGATAACACGCCAAAATTTGCGATCCAGCCATTTAAGGTGGACATCATTTCTCCGATCATGGGATTCCTTTAATCAGTCTTATCAATTAGGTTTCAGCGGATGGTAACCGGCATACCCGGCCGGGCACAGTCGAACAGCTCAATAACATCGTCATTGCGCATACGAACACAGCCATGGGATAACGCTTGCCCCATGGGCACCGTCTCGGGCGTACCATGTATGTATATAAACCGGCGGAAGGTATCAACGCTGGCACCACGATTTCTCCCCGGCTCCAGACCGCAAAGCCAAAGAATGCGGCTAAGAATCCAGTCTCGATCAGGGTATCTGGCAGCCAATTCGGGGCTATAGATCTCACCCGTGGGACGGCGGGCACGAAAAACTGTATTCGCAGGAAGCTTGGCACCTATCATGGCGCGAACGTAGTGTTCGCCCACTGGGGTACAGCCGCTGCCGTTTTGTTCACCTACACCGTTGAGCGCGGTGGAAACAGGATAGCTTGCAACCACACCACCGCTCTCATCGAGCAGAGCTAGAAGCTGTGCATCCAGGCTGATATCAATTGAATAGACAGTGCGGTTACGATGGCTCAAAACGGTTTGGGCTCCCCCAAGAGTTCAGGAGGAAGCCTAACCGAGAGGGTGCAGTTCAGGCAACCGGGATCTTGCTGTCAGCGGGGGGGAATCAGCAAGGCATCTTGGGCTTGCATGCCAGCGGCCAGGAACGGCACAAGGCGTGCGGCGATTTCCTGAACGGTGGTTTCCACGCCCAGCTTGTTACGCAGAATGTCCTGCAGTGCATCGCTGCTAGACATGGTGAACGCAGTCGCGCCCAGCATAAACTGAATACGCCAATAACGATCTACAGCTGAAAGCTGCGGTGTCGCCCCTTTTAACAGGCTCATAAAGCGGCCGAAAGGGTCGCTGTATTCCTGCTCAAGAAACTTACGCAAATGCCCTTGCGACTGGGTATACGCCAGCCCCAGAAGGCGCATAAAAATCGAAATACCTCGCTCATTTCGCTGCGGCATTCGAACAGCGCTTTCTGTAAGCGCCCAAAGCGTTTGATTCAGGGTAGGTGGTGTCCCTTCGCAACGGGCCTCAAGCTCATCAAATGCAGTTCCGAGAGTTGATGAAAACGGTGTCAGAAAACGACCAAAGACAGCTTGAATCAGCGCATTTTTGGAGCCAAAGTGATAATTGACAGCCGCCAGGTTTACTCGGGCCTTGCTGGTGATCATGCGCAGTGAAGTTTCTGAAAAGCCCCGGTCGGCGAACAGTTCTTCTGCGGCATCTAATATTCGGTCAACAGTATCAGACTGGGCCATGTTGTTTTCGGTGCCTCTAGCAAACGTCTGTTTGAAACATACGTTTGACGAACATCTATGTCAAGTTCTGTCCTCTGGCTCCGCTGCTACTGACTGCCAACCATGATCAATGGCATTCTGATTGCCTTCAAAAAAAGCCGTTTGAACCCGACCATAAGCTTTTTCTGCCTCAAGAAGATAAATCAGATAAAGCCTTATGTGCTCGCGCCGGGATAGGGTTTGAGACAGGGTTCTCTGTTCCGACAAACTTAAAAGACTGCTGAACCGAGTGTTTTTCAACGCGGGATTAAAGTCGCCCATGCGAGCGCACTGCCAAATCAATCCATCGCTTCCCTCAAGGTGCTCAGCGTGCTTTCGCGCGTCTCGCATCATTCGTTGACGCTTGATTATCAAGTCCAGATAAGAGGGTACTGAAGTATAGATGCCGCGAACAACGGGGATGCCAAGCAACAAAATAATCACAAAAGCGCCAAATCCACCTCCGGCAATCCAGGCGGGCACAAAACCTGTCAAGCCGCTGAGAAACACGGTTGCAGCCACTAACGCACTGAACAACCACAAATCCCGGCTGCGACGCGCCGCCGCAACACTGAAATTATCCGGCCAGTCGGTCATTGCCAACAGATCAAAATCCATCAACAGCACCCGATCGCACTGGCGCAACATCAGCCTAAGCTTCCGCTGACGAGATTCCGCCTGCACTTGGCCTGCCTCTTCAAGACTCTCGGTGTTTTCGTCGTTCTCTGGCTGCCCGCTGTGTTCTAACTGGGCTTCACCTGCATCACTATTCGCATTTTCCTGGCCATCTTGCCCCGCATCCTCCGCGCCCTTAACGGGCACCGGGATCGGGTCGGCTGCACGCCCTGGCCGCAACACCGGGCCCTGGGTTGTTCCTGCTAATGCCTGCGCGGCAGTTTGGTTCTGAGCCATGACGATCCATCCAATGCGTTAAAGAGCCTATGTCACTCAAAATACTCCTACCTGAGTATCGACAGCGCGTTCTAAACCTTGAGCCGAGCCTTTCAAACTTACTTGCCAGCACCCAAGCTTGGCAACTGCAACCTGGCTCGTTATGCTTTCTGCTTTGTGCCGCACTCCGCTCTCTAAAGAGGTTTGATTATGTTTACAGGTATTGTCCAAGGCATTGCTGTTGTTGAAGAGGTTATTGCTGCAACCGGGCTGAGCACCTTCGCAATCAGCCTGCCGGACAACAACGCAGAGGGCGTCAGTATTGGGGCGTCTGTGGCCATTAATGGCACCTGCCTGACTGTTACCCGTCAAGCGGGTAACACCCTGTTCTTTGACGCCATGCACGAAACCCTGAAGCTAACAACACTTGGCAGCCTGGAGCCGGGGCATACTGTCAACTTTGAACGGGCAGCGCGTATTGGCGATGAAATCGGCGGCCATTTGCTGTCGGGGCACATTCACGCAACCGCGAGTGTGGTTGAGATTCTGCGGCCGGAAAACAACGTGACCCTTTGGTTTGAAGTTCCGAACCAATGGGCCGGCTACATTTTTCCGAAAGGTTATATTGCGATCAACGGCGCCAGCCTGACCATTGGTGAGGTCGCAGGCAATCGATTCAATGTTCACCTTATTCCCGAAACTCTACGGGCCACAACTTTTGGCGCAATAAAAGAGGGTGTGTCGGTGAACATCGAGATCGACAGCCAAACACAAACGATTGTGGATACGCTGGCGCGCTTGGGTTACAGCAGCAACGACGGCCCCGCTCCATCGCTTTAAGATGACACAGCAATCACCCGAGCCAAGCTTCGAAGACAACAAATTTAGGGTTTGCATCTAGTTGACGAACTTGTGGAAAAAAGCGTCGCAAGCTCTTGTGATAACCAAGATGCCGGTTCCCCACCAGAAGCAGGCGGCCCGCCCCTGACAGGTTCTGGGACGCCTGCTCAAAAAGCCTCAGAGCGATATAATCCCCCACTACACCACCTTCGTGAAACGGTGGATTTAAAAGAATTTGCTCAAATGGCTCGTTGTCACCGGCCACGCCATCTGAATGCACAAACAAAGCCTTCGCATCTGGAAATGCGGCCTCTGTATTATGACGGGCACTCAAAACGGCTTGGCTGGACACATCACTGAAAGTTAGCTCGATATCTAATCGCTGAGCCAATGCACTCAGGCCGAGAACGCCATTGCCGCAAGCAAGGTCCAGAACCCGCGCGCCGGGTGCGCATAGCTTCAGCACCGAGGTAAGGTGAGGCAACATCAGCCGTGTGCCAATATCCAGTTTTTCCCGAGCGAATACTGCGGGCATGGCGTCAACGCCCACACTGCTATTCTCCAGCTGATAACCCTTCCAAGTGCCGGGCCAGTTGTCCAGTGTGGCCTGGCCGCGACCGCAGGTGATCACACGGGCTTTTTTTGTCGCGCGGCTCACGTTCTGAACCTCCACCGCGCCCGCAAACACGTCCACACTGCGATCGGGCAGGTGCTTGATCATTCCAGCAGCCAGCATAGCCCCGCCAGGTTTGAGCACACTATTGGCCCAACGCAACAGCCAGGCCAGATAGGCAGTTTCCCGGGGGATTTTCAACACGACCAGGTCATAAGTTCCGGCGGGAGGCTGCAACCAGCTATGTATCTGTGGTGGCACCGAACTACTGGGATTTTGGCTCGCATTCAGCGTCAACGCGGCCCCTAGCTGAGCATTGTCAGCCACCACATCCGGCGAAAATTGAGACAATCCCAGGGTCAATGCCCCGTATTGATCATCAACCACCAGAATCCGGGAATCAGATCCAGTTTCTAGGCGGTTAAAAGCTTCCTGCAAGAGGAGTTCGTCGGCGGCGCTCCATGCGCGATGGCTCGGATCATCAGTGCCAGGGCGACTCAAAGTCAGGCTACCACCGGGAAAGTCCAACACAGCGGTTGTCATATCAGGCATCCAGAAGCAAGTTCGTTTAAAAGATGCCATTTTAGGCTGATTACTCTAGAAAATAACCCTAACGTTAGCTTTGTTCACATTAAGGAATCTTTCCTTAATCTTTTTGCCCCTCACCCCAGGGGCTTTTTTCGTTATTGCCCTCGAAAAGCACGGTAAACCGTAAAGCGCCGATCTTCACGTAGCCGCTCAACACGGCCGATGTAGCGTTTTATCAGAGACTCGTAAGGCAGAAAACTGTTCGCTACCAAACGCAGCTCGCCACCTGGCTTTAAATGCCGCTTCACGTCCTGAAGGAATTTTTCGGTCATGGAGGTGTCGGTTTTTACACCTGTGTGAAAAGGCGGATTGCTGATAATGACGGGCCAGAGGCCGTCAATACTCGCGAGACCGTCTGAGGCGTAAATCGTGCCAGCAGCGCGACTACGTTGGTAGGTTTCCCTTGCACAGATAACGGCCTGCGACTGTACATCCACACCGTCGACACTGGCTACAACCTCTTCACGCCCAACCTGCCAAGCCTGAATCCAGGCACCGATAACGCCCGCACCGCAGGCGAAATCCAGCAGCCGGTCAGCCTGAACTGGCTGTTCCTCTAGCGTCTCCAGCAACATACGCGTGCCACTATCCAAGCCATCGTGGCTGAAAATTCCCGGCAACCCGGCAACCTCAACAGACACGCCTGCACTCTCAGCAGTGCCCCAAGTTACCCAGTCCCGAACCCGAAACCCGGGAGCCGACTCGATGTCTTCTGCACACCAAACCTGGCAGTGACGTGCACTGTCTACCTTGAAAGCCTGCGGGGCAACAGCTTTAAGCTGTTTGATGGCGCCGGCGATGCCTTCCTTTTTTTCGCCAACCAGTATTAACCGCGCCTTGTCTGTGGCAAGCGAGCGTGCCAGTGCCAGACGCATTTCCAGCTCGGCACGGGCTTTGGGCAAAAATACCACAAGGGTGTCGTAGCTATCTTGTACCAGCCCGGCGTCTTCATAGCCGAAACAAGCTTGCCAGGTTTCATGGCGCTCAAGGGCACGAAAAACACCGGCGTGCTCGCTCATGGCGAGGCCACTAATTGGAAGCTCTGGCAAGATGTGCGCGGATGCGACACCCAGCAGAGCCAATCGGCCAGACAGCAGGTGCTGGTTTTTAAGCAGCGCCTGATGGGAGTTGGGTAAACCTGTGCCAGGTAAATCAGAGTTAGATGAACTTTGCATGAATTGGAAACGGCCGTGTTGCGTATAGAGAGCTAGACTTTTTTCTGACGACCAGAGCGTACCGGACGCAAGATCAGCTCATCGAGACTGTTCTGCTTAATCTCCTCCCAGTCGTCAGCGCCGGAAACCCACAACCCCATGTCTCGAAGTAATCCGTCTGCCACATCGTATACAAAACCGTGAACGTTCAGCCGTTGGCCTCGTTTCCAAGCTTCCTGAACAATGGTGTTCTGGCACACATGCCCTACTTGTTCAATCACGTTCAGCTCACACAGTCGATCGATCTTATCCTGATCACTGCTACTGGAATCGAGAACACTCTGGTGGAGATCGCGTACATCCTGAACATGCCTCAACCAGTTACTGATCAGCCCAACACCTTCATTGTGCAGAGCGGCCTTAACGCCACCACAACCGTAATGACCGACCACAAGAATATGCTTAACCTTGAGCACATCTATAGCAAACTGCAGTACGGACAGACAGTTGAAATCTGTGTGCACCACTACGTTAGCAACGTTTCTATGCACAAACAGCTCGCCCGGTAGCAGGTCAACAATCTGATTGGCCGGTACTCGGCTGTCAGCACAGCCAATCCACAAATATTCCGGCGCCTGCTGGTTCGACAAACGATGAAAAAACTCCGGATCTTCAGCCTTGATGCCATCAGCCCAAGCCTGGTTTTTTTCAAGAAGGTGGTCCAGTTGACCCATGTACACTCTCCATTTCGTGATTCCCGTCCACAATTGAACGGGAATCATGGCTTCAACGCAATACTCTGTTGGTCTGGATCAAGTCATAATGTGCGTTTGGCCTGACTATCACCTTCTGGCTGGTGCAACGTACTTTGCGCCAAATCAAGCAGCTCACGCAGGGCAACAGAAAACATGGCGTATTCAGGCTCCCTTACACCTTTGAGCTCTACCAGCATGGATTTCCACCGATCGATCATATGGTCATGCCGCTGCATCCAGCTTTCAACGCACGCCGGCACATCTTTCGGCTTGTCCGCGTGGTTAAGCACCCCGGTGGTCAGCGCCCGCTGCTGCCAGCCCAAGTCTTCGCGGAAGCTTTCCCGCGCCAGTGCCTGCCAATGTGATGCGGGCTTGAGGCTGGCGATCGTGGCACCGAACCAGTTGAGATCAAGAAGATCACCCAGTTCGTAATAGAGATTGGCCACTGTTTTCAGCGGCATACCTGTCGCCTTCTGAGCTTCAATAATGCCAAGCGAAGAGTACAAATACCCTGTGCCGGCCATCACAGAAGCCAGATCCGCGGGCAACCCCACTTTCTCCAGTGCTTTATTGCGCTTCTCCCAATCGGTGCGAGCCTGCCCCGCCAAATAATCCGGGAGCCCTGAAGTCATAGCCCAGACGCTGTCGGCGAAGCGCTCCATGTGCCCATCAATGCTCAGTTCTGCCCGGCGGTTACGCAGTAGCCACTGCACGGATCTGCGCATCAAGCGCATAAGATCGCCCATCAGCTCTATCTGTAGTTGCGCTGGAACATGGAAATCCAGATCTTCGATCCTATCCCACCAACTGTCTATCCGGAACACATCTCGGGTGATCAGCCAGGCAAGAGCGATGGTTGGCGCATCGGCACCGGTGGACTGGTTCAGCCGCTCCACAAAGGTAATACCCATGTGGTTCACCATGTCATTGGCAATCTGCGTGGCAATAATCTCCCGTCGCAGTTGGTGCTCTCCCAGTTCTTTTGAGAAGTTCTGGGTCAGATCCCGGGGAAATATTTTATACATCTCCCGGGCAAGTATCGGGTCGTCTGGCAAATTGCTGTCTATCAGCGTCTGCTTCAGATCGCCTTTCACATAGGCAATCATAACCGCCAGCTCCGGGCGGGTGAGCCCTTGTTTGTTTAGCTTGCGCTCAGTCAGCGCCTCATCATCCGGCAGAAACTCCAGCGCCCGATTCAGCTTGCCTTCGCTTTCAAAGGTGTTCATCAGCCTGCGGTATTCTTCAAGGCGCGCAGCTGCATCTTCGTTGGCAATACTGATGGCCTGGGTTTGCCGATAATTGTTTTTCAGCACAAGCGCTGCCACATCGTCTGTCATATCTTCCAGCATGATGTTGCGCTTCTTGGCCGTGAGATCCCCCATAGCAACGCAGCGATTGAGCAGAATCTTCATGTTCACTTCGTGGTCTGAGCAGTCAACGCCGCCGGAGTTATCAATAAAGTCGGTATTTAACCGCCCGCCGTTCAAGGCGTAATCGATACGTCCAAGCTGAGTCATGCCCAGGTTGCCGCCCTCACCCACAATGGCACAACGCAAATCACCGCCGTTGATGCGTACGCCATCGTTGGCTTTATCACCCACATCACTGTGAGACTCGCCACTGCCTTTCACGTATGTGCCTATGCCACCTACCCACAGCAAATCAACCTGAGCTTTCAGGATCTGGGAGATCAGCATGTTTGGCGGCATTCGATCCGAATTGATGCCAAGCAGCTTTTTCATTTCAGGGCTGATCGGTATGGATTTGGCGTTTCGGTTAAACACGCCACCGCCTTTGGAGATCAGCTTCTCGTCATAGTCTGTCCACGCCGAACGCGGTTTCTCAAACAGCCGCTTACGTTCTTTGTAGCTCTTAGCGGAATCGGGAGACGGGTCCACAAAAATGTGTATGTGGTTAAACGCGGCCACCAGCTTGGTTTTCTCGGAGCTAAGCAAGCCGTTACCGAATACGTCACCGGCCATATCGCCAATGCCAATGGCGGTAAATTCGTCTTCGGCTGGGTTAATACCCACTTCACGGAAATGCCGCTCCACAGACACCCAGGCACCCGAAGCGGTAATGCCCATTTTCTTGTGGTCGTAGCCGTTACTGCCACCAGAGGCGAAGGCATCGCCCATCCAGAAGCCGTATTCCGCCGCCAAGCCATTGGCTATGTCGGAGAATGTGGCGGTGCCTTTATCGGCAGCGACAACCAGGTAGTGATCGTCTGAATCATGGCGAACCACACGCTCTGGCGGCTGAATGCCTGAATCCACCAGATTGTCGGTAATGTCGAGCAGGCCGCGAATAAACGTTTTATAGGCGGCAATGCCTTCTGCCTGAAATGCCTCGCGATCGGAGGAATCTGGCAGGCGCTTGGCCACAAAGCCGCCCTTGGCGCCCACAGGCACAATCACCGCGTTTTTCACCTGTTGGGCTTTTACCAAACCCAAAACCTCAGTTCGATAATCCTCAAAGCGATCAGACCAGCGCAGGCCACCACGAGCAACTTTGCCACCACGCAAGTGAACACCTTCCACGCGCGGCGAATACACGAAGATTTCGTATACCGGCAGGGGTAGCGGCATGTCTGGAATCCGGGAAGGATCGAATTTCACACTGATGTATGGTTTTGGCCCGCCCGCTTCATTGAGCTGATAGTAGTTTGTGCGCAGCGTGGCCTGCATCAGCTCCAGATAGAGCCGCAAAACACGGTCTTCACTAAGATTTGCCACTTCTTCCAGCCCAGCATTGAACTCAATTTCGAGTTTCTGCTGTGCTGCCTGGCACTTGCCCTCGCTTTGAAAGCGATCTGGGTTGAAGCGAACTTCAAAATACTCCAGCAAAAGCCGGGTGAGCCCTACATGGTTCACCAGCGTGTTGGAGATAAAGGTTTGGCTGTTGGAGAAGCGAATCTGGCGCATGTATCGGGCAAAGGTGCGCAACAGCGCAATTTCTCGCCAGCTCATGTATGAGGTAATGAGCATGCGGTTAAACGCGTCGTTCTCCGCCTCGCCATACCATACCCGGTGGAACAGCTCTTCAAATATGGGCCGAATCCGATGGATATCGACCACCGTTCCGCCGTGGGCGTGAAGCGTGAAATCGTGAATCCAAACGGTTTTATTGTTGCGATCGGTTACCTCAAACGGGTGTTCGCCCAACACCCGGAAGCCCAGATTGTCGAAAATGGGCATAACATCAGACAACGGCAGAGGCTGATCTGGGTAGAACAGTTTGAAGTGCAATGTGCTTTCATCTTCCTCCAGCGCCCGATAAAAGCTCATGGTCAGGTCGTTATCGGTCGACGCAGCGGAGATGTGCTCAAGATCAATCGCAGCACGGCGCGGCGAGAACATGTCTGTGTAACTGGCCGGAAAACCTCCCGCCCAGCACCGGTAAAGCTCATTCCCCTGCTCTTCACCACAAGCCTCGATTAGCGCGCCCGAAAGGCCATCGCGCCAAGACTGAGCCATCTCAATGACCGTTTCACGAATCGCGGCAATCGGCAGTGTGCGGTTTTCTACCTGGGGTACCCGAATGGTGAACTGAACCCGAGCCAGCACAGACTCCGAGAAGTGTGTAACAAACTCGATGTCTTCGGCCTCCAGGCGATCCATAAGCACCTGCTCAACTTTCAGCCGAAGTTCGGTGTTGTAGATATCCCGCGGGAAAAAGGCCAAGCAGGTAACAAACTGACCGTAAACATCTTCGCGCATGAACAACTCAATGCGCCGACGTTCCTGTATGTACAGGATATTCTTTGCCACTTTCAGCAATTCGCCTTCCCCAATCTGGAACAGCTCGTCTCGGGGGTATAGCGTAAGAATTTGCTCCAACTCTTTGCCAGCGTAGTCTTCGCGCAAAAACCCGGAGCGCTTTATGACATTTTCACACTTGCGCCTAAGCAGCGGAATCTCGTCGGGCCGCTCATTGTATGCGCGGGAGGTATACAGCCCAAGAAAACGGCGCTCGCCAACAACCTCACCTTTTTTATTGAATTTTTTAACCGCAATATAATCTGGGTACGCTGGGCGGTGAACTCTTGAGCGCTGTGCAGACTTGGCAAAAATCAGAATATTTTCTGCGCAGGTCATTTCATTGCGGGTACGCTTTGGGAGTTTATTAAGCTGAACGCGTTCAGGACGCTCGTTGTTTACCCGCAATATGCCCAATTCGGAATTTGCTACTCGGTTAACGGTCATGCCCGACTTGTCTTTAACGAAGTCGTATTCGTCATAGCCAAGAAAGGTAAAGTGGTCGCGCGCCAGCCACTTGAGGAACGCCTTTGCTTCGTCTTTCTGCGCACTGCTGATGCCCGCCGTCGTCGCATCCAGCTCTTCAATACTATCGTTTACTTTGTCGGTGACCCGCGGAAAATCAGCCACAGCAATTCGCACTTCGTGCAATACGGTTTGCAAGGTTTCCTCAAGTTTTCTGAGGTCTTCCGGATTGCTGTGCCGGTCTATTTCCAGAACAATAAACGCTTCATAGTCAGACGGCGGTTGGCCTTTTTTGGGCGGCGTCAGCTCTTTTAGTTTCCCGGTTTTATCGCGCTCCATCTTCAAAATGGAATGCTGTATCGAGTGGGTGCCAATTTCTTGCTGGTTAACCGCTATACGCAGCGAGTCAATCAGGAAGGGAATGTTTGGGTGCAGGATAAACACAACGGTATGGGTGGATTGCCAGCCATCACTCTCCAGCTCGGGATTGAATACCGACACAGGCGTTTCTTCGGCGCTGCGATTTTGCAGAAATTGCCAAGCTGCCAATGCGGCGCCGTAGGTATCGGAAAAACGCCGACTGAGCAGCTCCTCTAACGGAATGTGGGCGTAATGCTGTTTTACAAATTCGCTGATTTTACCGGCTTCGGCTTTAGCAATTTTTTTTGAAAACTCTTCAGCCAAACGCTCAAAAAACTGATCTTTGCTAGCCACTGTCAGCGCATTCATGGGCAACCTCAGATAGTGTGAAATAAACGTAATCGGGATATCGTGAGATAAGCATAGTCAAACCCTTGATTTTTGCCGCCTAGACACCAAAACTGCGGCAACTACTTACGCACGAGAGCAATCACTTCCAATGTCGTTACAGCATACGTTCGGTGAGTTACGTTCACAGTTAGCAAAAAGGATTATCGGACAGGCCAAACTGGTTGATCGTCTTCTCATTGCATTGCTTGCCGACGGGCACCTTCTGGTAGAAGGTGCACCTGGGCTGGCAAAGACCACAGCCATAAAAGCCTTGGCGGATCACCTCACAGGTGATTTTCACCGCATTCAGTTCACCCCAGATTTGCTGCCTTCAGACGTGACCGGCAGTGAGATCTACCGGGCTGAAACCGGGCTGTTCGAATTCCAGCGCGGGCCGATTTTTCACAACCTTGTGCTAGCGGATGAAATCAACCGCGCTCCGGCCAAAGTACAGTCTGCTTTGCTAGAGGCCATGGGCGAACGCCAGGTGAGCGTGGGCATGCGGACCTTCCCCCTTGATCGCCTGTTCATGGTGATGGCTACCCAGAACCCAATTGAGCAGGAAGGCACTTACCCTCTGCCCGAAGCCCAGCTAGACCGCTTCCTGATGCACGTTGTGATTGGCTACCCCTCGGCACAAGCCGAACAGGCCATTTTGCATCTGGCCAGGCGCGACTACCGCCAAGGCCAGCCCGACGCTGTTATACGCCTAACCGCCGATCAGGTTTTCGAAGCCCGGTCTGAGGCAGCCGATGTGTTCATGGCCGAATCGGTTGAGGAATATTTGTTGGCTCTGGTACTGGCAACAAGAGATCCGGGCACACTGGATCCGGAACTGGCACGCTGGACGGCATTTGGCGCCAGCCCTCGGGGCACGATTGCCCTCGACCGCTGTTCTCGTGCCATTGCGTGGCTAGACGGCAGAGATTACGTAACCCCGGATGATGTTCGGGCGGTGGCATTCGACGTGCTTCGGCACCGGATTTTGCTGACCTTTGAAGCCGAGGCTGAAGGCATAACGGCCGACACAGTGATACAGCGCCTGATTGACCGTGTGCCAGTGAGCGCCTGAGGCTGGACATGGATGTAACCGACAGCGATGCAATAACCCGCATCAGCCTGCAGGCACTTATTCGCCTGCAGGCTGATGCCAGGGCGCTGAAACTGCCATCAGCGCGCCCGGCGCGAGCACGGCAGGCCGGTCTACAGCACTCGTCCCAGCGCGGGCGAGGAATGGCGTTTGCTGAAGTACGGCTGTATCAGCCAGGCGACGATATCCGCAGCATTGACTGGCGTGTAACCGCCCGGCGCCAAGCCCCCCACACCAAGCTCTACGAAGAAGAACGAGAACGCCCAGTACTGCTGCTGTGCGACCTAGGTCCCACGCTTTTCTTTGCCAGTGCCGGTGCCTTCAAGCAAGTGCGCTGTGCTCAGCTTGCGGCCATTCTTGCGTGGCTCTCGCTGTCGGCAGGCGATCAGGTAGGCGGTATTGTCTTTAACGGCAACACTTTGTCAGTTCAACGCCCGGCAAGGCGCAAAAAATCCGTACTGCGGCTGTTGGATACTCTGGCCAGCCAGCAACGCGCATCGATCGATGGCTCGGCATCAGAAACTACCCTTGATATGGCTCTTGCGGAAGCACGAAGAGTTGCCCATACCGGCAGCCGTATCTTTGTAATCAGCGATTTCCTTAGCTTATCGAACAACACCACGTCGTTGCTGGGAGCGCTTGCCCGCCACAATAGCGTTAGCGCGCTAAGGGTTGTTGACCCGCTGGAACAAGAGCTTCCCCAAAGCGGTCGTTTCGCCATTGCCGGAGAAGAAGGCCCGGTGTGGTTTGATGCATCTAACAACCGCTTTCAAAAAGCGTGGCGCGAAAAGATCAGCCATCACGAAGCCGCGCTTGAAGAGTGCTTTCGTTTGTCTGGTGTCCACGCAACCGATGTTTCAACCCGAGAAGCACCGGCGGTGAGCCTTAAATCCATACTTGGGCCCGGAGGTCGAATCGGATGATGCCCGACGATCCTCTTAGCCAACTTCGAGATATTCACTTACCACAAGCTGGAGGCTTTTGGCCGCCGGCGCCTGGCTGGTGGATTCTGGCGTTTGTGCTCCTTGCTTGCGTCGCGGCACTGGTTTGGCTGGTGCATCGTCGCCACCACCGTAACCGTTGGCTGAGACTGGCAAAAGCTGAGCTGGCAGACCTCGAACGTACGGCCGCGAAAGAGCCACAATGGTTTACGCAACTGAATACGCTGCTCAAACGAGTAGCGCGGGAGCGCTACCCGAACGAACACCCTGAAGCACAATCGGGCGAACAATGGGCCGCCTACTTGTTACGCCATCTACCCGATGACCAAATGACACAGCAACCGGTTGTGGATGCGCTGGTAAACAGCGCTTGGCAGCCGGTGCCAAGCGCTGAACCTGCACAGGCTTTGGGTTTTGCTCGTACCTGGCTGGAGGCACAAAAATGCTGAGCCTAGCCTACCCTTGGGCCCTGCTGCTGATTTTGGTGCCCCTGCTGCTACAGTGGAAAAAGCCCACTGCACATACCGCGGATGCTCCGGTTTTCCCTGTTGGCCACTGGCTTTCAGATCTGCCCGGCGTTTCTCGCCAAGGCAATGCCGTGCCTCGCTGGCAAACTCTGCTGCTATTACTGGCCTGGGTGTTATTGGTGCTGGCACTGGCACGGCCGCAGCATGTGGGCGAGCAGGTTCAGATGCCCGTATCTGGGCGCGACCTCATGCTGGTTGTGGATATTTCGCCCAGCATGGAAGAGCGGGACATGGTTATTCATAGCCGCAGTATTAACCGCTTACAGGCCGTTAAAAGAGTCCTGAACGAATTCATTGCCCGCCGGGAGGGTGACCGGCTCGGCCTCATATTATTCGGCACAGAACCCTACGTTCAAGCGCCCCTGACATTCGATCTCGAAACCCTTGAGACACTTTTGCAAGAATCAGGCATCGGCATGGCCGGACGGGCAACCGCCATCGGCGATGCCGTTGGCCTAGCCACCAAGCGATTAAGAGACAGACCCCAGCAGCAGCGGGTGGTGGTACTACTCACAGACGGCGCCAACACTGCTGGCCAAATCACGCCAGACAAGGCAACTGAAATAGCAGCCGCTGCCGGTGTTCGCCTCTACACCATTGGCATAGGTGCCGATTCCATGATCCAGCGAGGGATGCTTGGTTCCCGCCGGGTAAACCCTTCCAGAGATCTCGATGAAAACCTGCTAACCCGAATGGCCCAACAAACCGGCGGCGAATATTTTCGCGCCCGCAGCTTACCGGAGCTGGAGCTGATTTATGAAACCATAAACAAACTTGAACCTATTGAGCTGGATGGCAAATTCTATCGGCCAGTTACCGATCTGTTTTTCTGGCCAACAGGCATGGCGGCGGCTCTCTGGTTGAGTCTTTTCCTTGTCCTGCGTCCCATGGGCAAGTTCATCCGGGCTCGCCAACACTCAGGTAGGAGCGTGAATCATGGCTGATTTTCACTTCCTGCGCCCGCTCTGGCTTCTGCTGTTATTGATGGTGCCGGTACTTTATCTAGTACTGAAGCGCAAAGGCTCTGGCGACAGCGGCTGGTCTAGCCTGATTCCTGAGCAGCTTTTATCTCCGGTAATCCGTCGCTACGGTGGCGCTTCAAAGAAATCAGGATCAAGACTTTTTCCAGCAATCAGCGCAGTTGTTATCCTAGCGGTAGCCCTTGCTGGGCCTGCTTGGCGTGAGGCACCTACGCCCCTGAAAAAGCCAGGAGACAGTCTGGTGATTGTGCTCGACCTGTCGTTATCCATGCTGGCAACGGATCTTGAGCCAGATCGCCTTACCCGGGCAAAGCGTAAGATCCGCGATATTCTCGCAATCCGTGAAGGTGGCCTCACCGGATTGGTGGTGTATTCGGGAGATGCCCACGTGGTGACCCCATTAACTGACGACAGCAGCACGCTCACGGGCATGCTTAATGTGCTCGACCCAGTCATCATGCCGGTTCAAGGCAATCGCTCTGACCTGGCTGTAGCAAAAGCCCGCACCCTTCTGGAACAGGGCGCTCCGGGCAAGGGTCGCATTCTGTTGATTACCGATGGCGTGTCAGATCGCTACACAGTGCCTATCAGCGAGGCGCTAACGAGTACCGGTTTTACCCTAAGCACTTTGGCGGCAGGCACCCGTGATGGCGGCCCTATTCCACTTGCCCGGCGTGGCTTTATTCGAGACGGCGGCAGTATTGTCATAGTGCGCACCGACCCCGACATGCTTGCAGAGCTTGCCCGAACCAATGGCGGGACAAGTCATGAACTAACACTGGATGACAGCGACATAACCAGCCTTAGCCTCAGCCCCGAGGAATCAGATGAATGGCAGGACGCAGACAGCGGGCTCACCATAAACCGCTGGAAGGACGACGGTTACTGGCTGTTATGGCTAGCACTGCCGCTTTTGCTTCTGGGCTGGCGCCGGGGGGCCTTTACCGCCATGGCGTTGATTCTGTTACCCGCGATACCTCAGCCGGCTGCAGCCATGGATTGGGGCAGCCTCTGGCAGCGCGAGGATCAAAGGGCTGCAGAACTGATTAAGCAAGATGCCAGCGCAGCCGCGGAGTTACTCAAGTCGCCAGAATGGCGGGGCTCCGCGCTCTACAAAGCTGAGCGTTATGAAGAAGCCGCCAATGTCTTCAGCGCAACGGAGTCGGCTCTGGCCGATTACAATCGAGGCAACGCCCTCGCCCGGGCCGATAAATTAGAAGAAGCGCTTAAAGCCTACGACAGCGCTCTAAATCGCAACCCGGAGTTGGAAGACGCCCGGGTAAACCGGCAACTGGTGGAAGACCTACTTAAAAAACAGGAAGAGAATTCCAGCCAGGATCAGGATGGTGACGATCAAGACGACGGTGATCAAGATGAGGGCGATCAAAGCGATTCGGATTCATCCGGGGGTAACGGTCAGCAGCAAAGTGACGATTCCGAATCCTCTGGGGAAAACCAGAGCCAGGATGGCTCACAAAGCCCTCAAAATTCTGACGGAGAACCTGAGCAGCCCCAAGAACAGGGGCAAAGCGGCGATCAGGAAGAATCCGGCCAAGAGTCATCCGAAGATGCATCTCAAAGCGGCGATTCGAACGCCACCGGAGCGGAACCTAGCAGCGAAAAGGCTCAAACACCAACCCCGGTATCCGAAACACCTTTGACCCAAAGCCAGGAACAATCACTGCGACGAATTCCTGATAATCCTGGCGGTCTTTTGCAAAGGAAATTCCTGCAACAATATCAGGAACGCCAGACACCATCCGATAAAGGCGATACACCATGGTAAAACCGCTGATCATTCCGACAATCCGGCTGGTGGTTTTGGCGGCGTTGATGATTCTCTGGCTACCTGCCCTTGCGGGTGAGCTCACCGCTGAGCCCGACAAAACCCAGCTGTACGAAGGCGATGTTTTGACACTCACCGTCAAAGGCAGCACAAAGATTGACATTAGCCTGAGCAATATTTTCGATTTTGATATTTCTAGCCTGCCTGCACCGGATATTGAAAAGGTGTCTCCCGACTTCGACATACTGGCCCGTAATCAGCGCTACAGCATTCACACCGTAAACGGCGAAATGGTGGGCGAAATAATCTGGACCTACCAGCTTTCACCCAAATCAACCGGGGAGCTCACTATCCCTGCCCTTACCTTTCAAGATTCCGCATCCAGCCCGGTAACCATAGAGGTAGTAGACGGCAACCCTCCAGGTGACGAGAACGCAAACCGGGACAGTTTTATAGAACTGACCGCCGACAAGGCGGAAGTCTATGTTCAGGAACAGCTCATTCTCACTGTGCGGCTGTTTTTTCGAGGCAACCTTATTCGCGGTGAACTGTCCGACCCTCAACACCCCAATGCCATCATAGAAACCCTGGGCAAGCAGCAGGAATCTTCGCGCCTTCGCGATGGTGTGCGGTACCGGGTGGTGGAACGACGTTATGCGTTGTTTCCACAAAAGCCTGGCACATTGAACCTGCCAGCCATCCGATTTGAAGGCCAAGCCAGGGCTGCAGACGGCTCACTTAAGTTTTTGCGGGACAGCGCACAGTTGTTTGAGGTGCAGGTGAATGATGTACCTGCACAGTTCAGCGGCTCAACCTGGCTCCCGGCAACCAGCCTGACGTTGGCTGAGACGGGCATGCCGCCAACATTGAACCTGGAAACCGGAGACAATCTCACTCGCACACTGAGCCTGCAGGCCACCGGATTGCCCTCAGAGGCCCTGCCGCCCTTACCTGAATCTGTGCCAGACGGGCTTCGCATTTATCCTGAGACACCTCAACGGGACACCAATGTCGGTCCCGATGGGCTCACGTCAACCCTTACCCAGACCAGAGCGCTGGTTCCAGTGGAAGCGGGTAAACTCACGTTGCCAGCGATTCGCATCCCCTGGTGGGATACGGAATCCAATAGCGAAAAAGTAGCCCTTATTCCCGCGCAAACTCTGAACGTGATCAGTGCAAGTGGTGAGAATAACGCGGCTGTGCCCGTGGCAAGTTCACCAGATAGCCAGAGCACTCCACCGGAAACCAGCCGTGACAAAAACATTGCCAGCGCCATGGATAAAACCGACAACGGACAGTTCTGGCAATGGGTCAGTCTTGCGCTGGCTGGCATCTGGATACTAACCATGTTGGCTTGGTGGCGAACCCGTAAAATGCCCTCCCCATCACCAGCCAACATCGAATCATCAGGAGCTGGGAACGAGCAAGCGGCATTCGAGCTACTACTTAATGCTGCAAAGGAAGGCCGTGCTTCCACGCCGGGGCTGTTTGTAAGCTGGGCCAATGCACGCCTTCCTGGCCACGGCTTTTGCTCAGCAAGGGACGTTTTCCGGACATTCCCGGAATCTAACCTGGAAACGGAACTCAGCAAACTGCAGGGGCACCTATTCAGCCGCGATCATGCAAGGGAAGAGAGCGGAAACGATGGGTGGAATGGCCGCGAATTGACCCAGGCGCTCAAACAAGCCCGGGGTAGAATGGAAAGCGCATCTTCAGAAGCGGGTTTGCCGCCGCTCTACCCCGGCAAACTCTCGGTGTCGGGGTAAGGGGGCAAGCCGATGGACAGCTCAGTCGATCAGCTGCTTGTCTATAACCAGTGCAGCAGGCGCATCTTGATCTTCGGAAACGGCAATGGGGGAATCTGTGCTGCCCTGCCAATCACCCGACTGAGCATTGATATTGCCTGAGCGTGTCAAGCGCGCTGTGACAACCACTTTCTCTACGCCAGATATCACTGCTTGCGGCGCCATAGCATGGCTATCGTCCAACCGGATCTCAACGGGCAGATCACCAGCGGTTAGTTTGACCACGGCCAAGGGCGGCCCGGTTTTTACATTGGCGGCACGGGCAAACAGGAATAGCGTGGTGTCTGCGGGGATGTCCTTCTGGAATGCCTCATCAAGAGTCACTCGAACGGTTACGCCCACACCGCCAGCCTGTGACGCCACAGCTTCATTCGCTGCTGGAGGCTGTTCCCCAAGGCGCGTGTACGCCTCATTTATACCGCCCTGAATCGAAGCCAACTGCGGGTGATCAGGCGCGACCGTCTGGACACGCTCCCAGTAGTCGATTGCCTCGCGGTAGTTGCCCTGACTGAACGAATGAATACCCAGCAACCCAAGCGAATTCACCTCATCAGGGTTCAACGCCCTCGCCTCTTCAATAGCAGATGTTACCTTCTCAGTCATGGCACCTTTACTTCGGAAAAACTGTGCTTGAGCAGCCAAGCCCAAAGCGACAGCACGGGATCCATCATCTGAGCTAACGGCATCAGCCAGTTTGCGAAATGCCCAGGCAGCGTCTTCGTGCCGCTCTAAGCGCATATAAGTCTGGCCAAGCATGGCCCAACCGTCTGGGTTATCGGGGCTGGCTTCAAGCCGCGTACGCAACTGCGCGGTAAGCTCGTTCATTTGAGCTTCACGGGCTCCATCGGAGGTGCCCAGCTCTTGCATGGCAATGAAGGACTCAACGCTTTCCATCGCGCCCCACTCTTCATAAAGCAAGACGGTGGCCGCAGGGATCAGCAGTATTGAAATCAGAGCCACTGCCATAGCAGACTTGCGGCCGGGTAAGGTTTTTTGGGGGGCTTCGTTTTCCGGCACATCGTCCAGCATGGCGCCAGCAAGTTCGTCCCGGAGTTGTTGGTAGGCTTCTTTATCAATAATGCCTGACTGGTGCTCTTTTTCCAGCTCGCTCATCCGGCTGCGATAGGCCATCAGGTTTTGGTTTCGAAGGTCGGTCTGCTGTCGGGCACCCCGACGATGGAACATCACAGGGTAGAGTACAAACCCCAAGGCAAAAATGATCAGTACCGTTGCGGCAATCCAAAAGGTTTCGGTCATGGAGATATCGTCACAGGTTCAAAATGAATAAAGCGGTGCATGTCGCTGCCAAGCCAGGCGTTTGCTCTGCGTGCAGATCAGCCTTTGCCGTGCTGATTCCGTTCCGCAAGCATTTTATCAATCCGGGCCCGCTCTTCAGCGCTCAGTTCCGGCGTGGCCGAGCCTGCCCTGCGGGAGCGAACAACCACGCCAACCACCAACAGAAAGCCGCCCAAAACTGCAATGGCAGGCGTTGCCCAAAGCATGAAGGTACGGCTGTCGAAATCAGGCTTATACTTCACAAACTCACCAAAGCGACTGACCAAAGAGTCGACTATTTCGTCGTTGCTATCGCCATCCAACATCATTTGGTAAACAGCATTTCTCATATCTTTGGAAATAGGCGAGTTTGAATCTGCAATGTTCTGGTTCTGACACTTGGGGCATCGCAATTCAGCGATAAGGTTCTGATAGCGCTGCTCTTCACTGCGACTTTCAAAATCGTAAACTGCCGCCACATCGGCAACGGACAATCCAGATGCCATCATCGCCATAAAGAAACATAGAATACGGAGCATCAACCGTTCTCCCGTGCTTCGTTAATCACTGGCAACAAAACTTGCTCCCACACCTGTGCATTCACAACGCCCACATGGCGATAACGCACCACACCCGCTGCATCAACTACGAAGGTTTCCGGTGCACCGTAAACGCCCAAATCAAACCCCAGAGTGCCTCTTGGGTCATAGATAACCGTGCGGTATGGGTCGCCTAGCCGGTCTAGCCAGACCAAAGCATCGTCGCGGTTATCTTTGTAGTTCAACCCAATGATCGTCACGTTTTTTTCTCGAGCAAGCCACATCAGGTCCTCATGTTCATCCCGACATGCAGGACACCAGGTGCCCCACACGTTCAGCAGGGTAATCTCACCCTGGAACAGGCTCTCATCCAGAGCCTTTTCAGGCGCATTCAAATCCTTGAGGCTGAATGCGGGAACCTGCTTGCCTACCAACGCAGAATCGAGCTTTGTCGGATCCTTACCAATACCCTTGAACAGAACAACCCCTACTATGACGGCCAGCAGCAAGGGCAAGAACAGCAGAAAGCGTTTCATGAAACAGCTCCAGCAGGGTCTTGAGCATCTTTTTGTGCCGGCGGCACGTGTGTTGAGGGCGTTGAGCGCTCAGTAGCCCGCTCACGAATCCGATAACGGCGATCTGATATGGCCAAGAAGCCACCGGCAGCCATAAACAAGGCCCCCAGCCAGAGCCAGCGGATCAGTGGTTTATATTGAAGCCTGATAGCCCAAGCGTTATCAGAGATTCTTTCGCCAACGGCAACAAAGATATCTCGGAACAGGCCGCCATCAATGTCTGCTTCGGTCATAACGCTCATTCCAACCGCATACTGGCGTTTTTCAGGGTGCAGATCGGCAACAAGCTTCCCGTCTCGCATGACATCAAAACTGCCGTACTGGGCCGTGAAGTTCTTGCCTTGGCGCTCACCGATACCCTTAAAGACGAATTGATAGTCGCCCACTTCTGCGATATCACCAGGCACCATGCGCACATCGCGCTCAATGCCATAATTGGATACAACGGTTGCGCCGGCGATGGTGAGGGCCAAACCAAGATGGCCAAGGACCATGCCGTAGTAACTGCGGGACTGGCGCCTGAGGCCATGCATACGCCCTTTTTTAGACGAGGACTTATCCCGCAGATCCCAGAACGTTGCCGTGGTTATCCAAACCGCCGCAAACACGCCAAGGAAGGCCCAGGGTGTGAACCCGCCATAACCAACCATGACGGCTGTGCTAATCAGCACGCTTATCGCAAGCGGCCACAAGAGCTTGCGCGCCAGCCAACCGGCGTCGGTTTTCTTCCAACGGGAAAAGGTGCCGACACCAAGCAAAAGAGCGGCCGCCACTGCAAGCGGGCTAAAGGTAAGATTGAAGAACGGTTCGCCGATAGAGATTTTTCCCAGTTCAAAGAAATCAAGAACCAACGGGTACAGGGTACCAACCGCTACCAGCAGCGTTGCGGAGACCAGCAATACGTTGTTCAGCAGCAAAAATATTTCCCGGGACAGCGAGCCGTAGCGTGAGCGTACATGAACAACCGGCGCTCTGAACGCGTAAAGTACCAGGCTTGCTATAACAGTGAATGCCATAAGTGCCAGCAGGAAGGTGCCGCGCTCAGGGTCAGATGCAAAAGCATGAACCGAGGTAAGCACACCGGAGCGAACCAAGAAGGTACCCAGGAGGCTGAGCGAGAAGGTGACAATTGCCAGCAGTACTGTCCAGCTTTTGAAGACACCACGTTTTTCTGTCACCGCCAATGAGTGCATCAGAGCCGTCCCAGACAGCCATGGCAATAAAGAAGCGTTCTCAACCGGATCCCAGAACCACCAGCCGCCCCAACCAAGCTCGTAGTACGCCCACCAGCTTCCGAGGGCAATGCCCACAGAGAGAAATGACCAAGCAACGGTTGTCCAAGGCCTTGACCATCTGGCCCACGCGGCATCCAGACGGCCGTTAATCAATGCTGCAATAGCAAAAGCAAAGGCCACTGCGAAGCCGACATAACCCATATAGAGCATAGGCGGGTGAACGATCAACCCAAAGTCCTGCAGAAGCGGGTTCAAGTCTGCACCGTCAGCCGGCACATTAGGCAACAAACGATCAAACGGATTAGACGTAACCACAATAAAGAGCATGAACCCGACACTAACCATGCCGAGAACCGACAGCACCTGTGAAATCATCACGGCCGGCAACCTCCGGCTGAAAACGGCCACGGCCATGGTCCACCCAGTCAGCATCAGTATCCAAAGCAGAAGGGAGCCTTCGTGGCCACCCCATACAGCGCTGAACTTGTAGTACCAAGGCAGCATGCTGTTGCTGTTGTTGGCAACGTAGGCAACTGAGAAATCGTCGGTTAAAAATGCGTGGGCAAGCAAGGCAAACGCCAATCCCACGAACACAAACATGCCCGCAGCCAGCGGCCGCGCAAACGCCTGAAGGTTGTCCCGGCCGGTGAGTGAGCCCACAAGGGGTACAACTGAAAGAAGCACTGCAAGCAGCAGTGCGAGTATCAGTGCAAGCTGTCCGAGTTCGGGATACATCAAAGCTCTCCAGGAATCAGGCTGTTGATTGTGATGGGTTTAATAGGTTACAGGCTCAGCGCTTTCACTGGCTGCCTTACTCTGATTTCTTGAGGCCTTTTCAAGGGCGTCGGAAACCTCTGGCGGCATGTAGTTTTCATCGTGTTTGGCCAGAACTTGGTCCGCAACAAAACGGCCTTCGTTGTTGAGTCGGCCCATGGCCACAATACCCTGCCCTTCGGCAAACAGATCCGGCAGGATACCCACGTACTCAACAGGAACCGAGGCATTGAAGTCGGTTACTCGGAACTCTACTTTCAGGCTGGCCGGATCTCGCATAACTGAGCCTTCTTCGACCATTCCGCCGGCCCGTATCCGCACTTCAACGGGTGCCTCGCCGGCCAAAATCTGGCTGGGATCGTAAAACAGATTAATGTTCTGGCGCAGCGCATAAGTTGTCAGTGCCACTGCAACGGAGAGCCCTACCAGTAGAAACAGAACAATGGTCAGCCGCTTTTTACGGATCGGGTGCATTTACATACCTGTTAGTCAGTCTTGGGAAACGTTTACGCGCGCGAATGAGGCAGAAGATGTCGGGGTCGACGCCACTTTACTCTTCTCAACCTGAAACTCATAACCGCGACGGCAAGATTCAATAGCGGCTTTTCTAGCCCGCACGGACCAGATCATCATCGCCACCAGCAATACGGAAAACACAGCGTAACAGGCCCAAACATAGGGCCCATGGCCTTCCATGACTATAAACGCCGAAAAGGAATCAAATGCCATAAATCAGACCCTTCCCTTCATTACGAGTTCTTTTACCCAGCGGGTGCGCTGCTCCCGGGATAGAATTTCTGTTTGCATGCGAACACAGGATAGCCAGCCAAAAATCAGGTACAGACCCAGCACGGACAGCAGCAAAGGCACCCACATTTCCGCCGGCATAGACGGTTTTTCTGTGAGTTTGAACGTCGCAGGCTGGTGCAGTGTATTCCACCATTCCACGGAGTATTTGATAATGGGGATATTCACTACCCCCACCAGCACCAGCACGGCAACCGCGCGGGCGGCAGACTTTTCGTCATTAATGGCGCGATCCAAAGCAATAACACCGCCATACAAAAACAGCAGGATCAGCATAGAGGTCAACCGGGCATCCCAGATCCACCAAGTGCCCCAGGTTGGCTTACCCCAAACTGCGCCGGTGAACAGCGCCAGAAACGTAAGAACCAACCCCACCGGCGCCACAGCCTTTACGAAAACGTCGGCCAGTTTCATTCGCCATACCAGTGTCACAACGGCCGCAGACGCCATCATGATGTATATGGACTGAGCCAAAAATGCCGCCGGAACATGAATAAAGATAATCCTATAGCTGTTACCCTGAAGGTAATCCTTAGGTGCAAACGCAAGCCCCCAGATAGCCCCCGCCAAAAGCAGCAGCACGCCTCCCGCCAGAAGCCAAGGCATGAACCGGGTGGAAATCCCGAAAAACCATTTGGGAGAACCCAGTTTGTGAAAAATTTGCCACATCAGTTGGTTACCGTCCTACCGTTTACTTTTTTTACCCGTTCGACAAGCTAATTCTTAACGCTGCTGCCGCTGCAAACGGTGCCAGTGTCAGTGCGAGCATCAAAAATGCGCCCATTAAAGCCAAGTAGGCCCCTACGGGTGCGCCCTCTGCTGCGGCCGCAACTGTGCCCGTGCCGAAAATCAGCACAGGAATGTACAGTGGAATGATAAGCAGGGACAAGAGCACACCTGCCGATCGTAACCCCAGGGTTAGCGCGGCGCCAATGGCGCCAATCAGACTCAGTACCGGCGTACCAATCAACAGAGTTAGACACAAAACAGCGATAGAGTTCCCGTCAAGATGCACCATTACGCCAAGAACCGGCGTAAGCACCACCAAAGGCAGCCCGGTTAGCATCCAGTGGGCCAGGGTTTTTGCCAGAATCAACAAAAACAGAGGCTGCGGCTGAAGCACGAGCTGCTCTAAAGTGCCGTCGTCAAAATCATGGCGAAACAGATGATCTAGCGACAGCAACACAGAAAGCAACGCCGCTACCCAAAGAATACCTGCCCCCGCCTCGCTCAGGAATGATACTTCCGGGCTGACCCCAAGAGGAAACAGGGTAACAACCATAATAAAAAACAGCAGCGGATTAAGCAGATCTTGCTTCTGCCGGAATGCAACTTTCATATCTCGCGCAAAAACGCCTTTCATGGCGGTCAGCGCCCCTACACCGCTGCTGGCTAGCCGAACGGCCGGGCGGGCTTCAGCGTTCATCAATTGAGCCTCCGGCGCCAAGAATCAGTTTATGCATGCCCGGCAATGCCAGGTCATGGTGAGTGGTAACCAATACTGCGCCACCTTCGGCAGCACGCTGTTGCAAGAGAGACTCGAGTGCTTGCACACCGTCTGCGTCAATAGCGGTAAATACTTCATCGAGCAACCAGAGGGGTTCATCAGCGATCAACAAACGGGCCAACGCAACTCTGCGTTGCTGGCCTGCAGACAGATTGCGACAGGGTACATTTTCAAACCCCGCCAGGCCCGTACCTTGCAGAGCTTGGCGGAAAACCGCATCAGACACAGGCCTGCGACCAGCCATCAAGGCCCGGAGATTTTCCATGGGGGTTAGCAGGGGTTTGATACCCGGGCGATGACCGATATAAAGCATGTTCCGAAGAAATGCTTCCCGTTGACTGGCTATCGGGGACCCGCACCACATAAGCTCGCCTGTCCACGCATCGTTCAGACCAGCCAACATTCTTAGCAGAGTCGTTTTGCCAGAGCCATTTGGCCCCTCGACACGGGTGACCGTACCGGGCAGTATGGAAAAGGATAACTCACGGAAAAGTATCCGCTTGTCCCGCTCACACTGCAGGTTAACAGCCTGTAGTAATGGCTCGGGAATCAAGGGTAACGGCTCGGACATCAGGGCCCCGTAATCAGGACGATGCGCAAATCGCATCGAGTGTATTCACGACAATAGTTGCCGGCGCGGCGTATTATAACGAAAGCGTCTACAGATTACTCTTGTCTGGTATCAAGTCAGCAACGATGAAACTACCCAGCGGCCAACAGTCTTCCACTCCACCGGCACCGATCACCTCTCAGCCGGGGAAAACTCATGAAGCCACGCAACCATCCCGTGAAACCGCAGCCTTGTCTGCGAGACAGCAGCTGAACCAACTGCAACTCGCTAACCGGGAAACCGCTCTGGCCCGAGTGGCAGAAGTCATTAACCGCCAAGGCAGTGGCAACGCAGAGATTTTGCTAGATGTGCGAGGCAAACCGCTTCAGGTAAACGCGGCCATCGGCGCGACGGAACTGACTCGAGGTGATTGGGTAAAAATAATGCGGGCTGGCAATGAACTGCACCTGATGGGCAAGCTGGCTGCCACGCCAGAAGCTGCCATCTCCCAGGCATTGGCCCAGCGCATGCCTTGGCAACAAAGCCTGGATAGCGGCTTGGCAAAGCTAATGACGGCATTGAACCGAGGCATGATTCCCGAATTGACCCCCGGACAGCTACCCGCAAGCCGAAGCCCGCAGCCATTGCCAGAGGCAGCGCGACAAGCTCTGCAATCGCTGCTTGCCAGGCTGCCGGCCAGCAATGTCTTAGCGCCCGGCGCTGGCACCCAGAGCAATACGGTCCAGCAAATCCGTCAATGGGTAGCGGAAAGCGGGCTGTTCGCGGAATCCCGTTTGGCTCAGACACCCTCTGCTACCCTGCCCGACCTCAAGCTTGCTATTGGCCGTATGATTACCAGCCTATTAACAGAACAAGGCGGCGACCCTGCAACCTTGTTCAACCGACTCACCCCCTTAGCGAGCCCCGGCCTGGTTCAGGCACCGCTGCAGTTCCCACAAGCCTTGGCATTATCGCCACCTGCCAGTAGCTCCGATCCCACCTCGGCAGGCCAAACATTGCGAATGTTAGCCGGCATGCTGAACCGAATTACGGTAAACCAGTTACACAGCCAAATATTGACCGCAAGAGCTGGGGGCGAGACACCTGCACCCGCCTCTACCATGCTCATGGACTTGCCTTGGGTGACGCCTCAAAATGAGCCGCGGGTGGCACAAGTTCGCATAGAGCAGCACAAAGAAGAATCCGCATCGAAAGACCGGAGCGACAAAAGAGCCGCCGTCAGCGAATGGCGCCTTAATCTTGCCATTGATCTGGAGTTAGCCGGTGCGCTGAATTTTGAAGTCTCCCTGCGCCACGAGGAAGTGAGCGCACGGGTGTGGGCAGAAAAACAAGATACGTTGAAGCAGGTTAACGAAGAGTTGCCGCTGCTAAGGCGTAGCCTTACGGACTTGGGTCTGGAAGTGACTGATCTCGAATGCCGCCGGGGCAGCCCCTCATACCCGACAACAAAGCTGGAGCACAGACTGGTGGATACCCGAGCATGAAAGGACAAAACGAAGGTGAGCCTTCAAGCGCCGCGGTCGCACTTAAATACGACGGTGAAAAGGCCCCAACCATTACGGCCACAGGCACTTACGAACTGGCAGATGAGATCATCAGGATCGCCAGAGAGCACAATGTGCCCCTGTATGAAAACGCAGAGCTGGCGGGCATTCTTGCACGCTTATCCCTGAACGATGAAATACCCGAAAACCTCTATCGGGTTATTGCTGAAATTCTAGCCTTCGCGTTTCACATCCGCGGCCGAACGCCCGAAGACGCCGGCAGCCACTCCGATGACACCTGAAAAGCGCCGAGCGGCTTTAGGCTGCTTGGCGCTTTTTCAGTGCCGATACCAGCTCGGCCTCGGGACGAGATATTCCGCACGTATTCATGAGATCGTCTATATCTGCACCTAGATCAACCAGCCGCGATGCTTCGTCGTAGGAGATGCGCAAAGGATCATTTTGGCGCATCTCATCCATGGTTGTGCGCAGTTCATGCAGTTGTCGTTCGCAAACCACAAGGCGCTGACCTACACCCATACTGCCGCTAGCCGTGGCATGCAACTCCCGGCCGAGGGTGTCACAACGCTCTTTGAGCATGCTCTTGAGTTGCTTGTTCTGGCGCCCGAGCATAAGGCACTGGGCGAAAACGAGCGAAATTGCTGCAGCGGTCAAGGCCCAAGGGATATAGGAAGGAATTTCAGCAAACATGATGAACGTCTCCGGTTATTAGCCACGGGAGGCATCCATCATCAGGCTCGGCCGGTATGGCTCCGGTTTATAGCCCTGCGATTTCAGCCCATTCGTGGTCTGTCAGCATTTTGTCGAACTCGACCAATATGATCAGTTCACCATCTTTGTTACACACACCCTGGATAAACTTGGCACTTTCCTCGTTACCCACATTCGGTGCAGTCTCAATTTCACTGGCTTTCAGGTACACAACCTCGGCCACGGAATCCACCAGAATACCCATCACTTGATCGGCAGATTCCATCACTACAATCCGGGTGGCGTCCGTAATATCTGCGTCCGCTAACCCGAAACGGCGACGAGTGTCGATAACCGTCACCACGTTGCCCCGCAAATTTATAATACCAAGCACATAATCCGGAGCGCCTGGCACTGGCGCAATTTCCGTGTATCTCAGTACTTCCTGGATCTGCATAACATTCAGACCATAGGTCTCGTTATCCAGCCGGAACGTCACATACTGCAGTACCTGATCGTCCTGGGCCTGATTTTGCTGTCCGCTCGGGGATGCCATAGCCTGTCTCTCCTATTCGGCCGCCCGGCGGGCAACCTGATCGTCAAAAAAACATCGTCAGTGCCCAATACTATAATTAAGGGCACAAACCGTGCCAGTACAGCACGGTTTCATTCCGTAACCGAACTGACCGGTCAGTTCAGATCCAGGTGTTGCTCTCGCTCGGCGCGCACCAGCAGGTCTGCCATGGTGCGTACATCCAACAGGGCACACATCTGCTCAATCACCGTTCCCGCCAACCACGGCCGCTTACTTCGGGCCGTGCGCCAGCGCACGTCCCCCGGGCTTAGGGTAAACGACTGAGCGACATCGTCGCAGGCCAGGCCCCATTCACTGTTATCCAAGCGAATAACAAACCGGTAGTTGTCACGGGCGCCGGCTGGCACTCTTCCAGCCATGATCCATTCGGCCGTATCCACCACTCTCAGATTCTGATGAACGGCCGGGCGAATGCCCATGTACCAGCGAGGGCTACCGGGAATAGGCCGAATACCATCTTCTATCCGGTGTATAGCACCCAGTAACACAAGAGGAACCGCTAACTGCAGACCGGCGACAGTAAAAATCAAACATTCAAACGGCCGCTCCGACCATTCTGGGCGCAATAGCGGTGTTTCCGGCGCCGGCTCTACTGTTGGTTCTGGCACCGAAGCCACAGTTTCTTGAGCTTGCAAAGCTTCAACCGGCGCCTCCAATGGGGGCGCCGGCTCTCGAATATCTTCACGCAAAGCTGTATCCGTTGCCGTATGAAGCAATTCGTCTAGGTAACTGGCAATGGCGGTTGCCGGATCTGCGAGCTTTGTCAATTTTTCGTCAGCCATGCTGACGCCCCTTCAATGCACCTGTTCGCTCCAACAACTCGTCCAGCAAATGTCGATACGCCCGAACACCATGAGTCTGCGCATCCAGCTTTGACGGAATAACCCCAGACTGACTGGCGTCGCGGAATTTGGTATCCACAGGCACAGCAAACTTCCACAGGTTGTCCTGATAGGTTTTGCGCAGCAGGTTTAGGCTCTTTACGGAAGCCTGAGTACGCCGATCAAACATTGTGGGCACGATGGTGTAAGGCAGTTGGTTCTTCTGGGAGCGCATGATCATCTGCAACGTATGCAACATGCGCTCAAGGCCTTTGATGGCGAGAAACTCGGTTTGTACCGGAATAACCAGATGCTGTGCGGCCGCCAGCGCATTGACCATCAACACGCCCAACGACGGAGTATTGTCGAGAATGACGTAGTCAAAATCATCCCATAACTGAGTAAGCGCCCGAGACACGATGAGCCCCATACCCTCCACGCCAACCATGCGACGTTCCAACGTAGCCAGAGCAGTACTCGCAGGCAGCAAAGACATTCCCGGGCAACTGGTTTCGGTAATAAGTTGAGCGGGCAAGCCCTCAGGCACTTTACCCTGGTGCTGAAACAGATCAAACACACTGTGCGCCAGCGTATCCGGATCATACCCAAACCAGGTGGTAAGAGAGCCGTGGGGATCAAGATCAACCACAAGAACACGTTTGCCACGCTCCGCCAGTAGGCCGCCCAAGGCGACCACCGAAGTTGTTTTACCAACACCACCTTTCTGATTGGCTACTGCCCAGATTCGCACGTGCTCACTCCGAAAAATACGTTATCGCGACCCACTAAAACCCGCTGCATCCCGGTTTATCGGCCAGTTCCAGCGCAACTTGAACGCAAATGAACCGTAAAACCGGCAGCCAGTTGCCGCCTGATTGAAACCTGGAGGAGTAATACAGAAACCGTGCCAGCCATTGCACTGACAGCATAACCTCAGCGCATCACACCCCGGACGCTGGCATCGCGGGAAATCAGAAGCACCACACGCCGGTTGCGTTTGCGCCCTTCTTTGGTGTCGTTGCGGGCCAAAGGCTGGTGCTGTCCGTACCCCACGGCAGCCATACGTTCAGGCTCAATGCCATCCATACCCAACATCCGCACAACCGCCGCTGCCCGTGCCGCTGACAACTCCCAATTTGAGGGGAAGCGGGAGGTACGAATGGGTTGGTTATCGGTGAAACCCTCAACCTTTAACGCGTTATCGCGATTTTTGAGGACTCTGGCTATTTTGTCGATCACATCAAACGCATCGTAGTGCGGCTCAGCGTCGCCACTGCCAAAAAGCAAGCTGTCCGGTAAGTTGAGCGCCAACCATTGATCGTTGGTTTCAAGGGTAACCACCCCACGGTTAATCAGGTCATCAAATTCCATGGCCAGTTGATCCGCCATGGTGCGTAGGGCCTCCGTACGTTCCCGAATATCCTGCTCCGGGTTTCTCGGGGCTTCGGTTACCGCTGGGGGAATGATGTCATCTGAGGGCCCAACCTCAGGGCGCGGAGTCTGATCGCCTACTTCAATAGGCTGAAAAGATCGCTGGGGAGCATTGAAAACACCCGTAAGCGTTTCTGAGAGCACTTTGTACTTGCCCTCGTTTACCGACGAGACTGAGTACATCACCACAAAAAAGGCGAATAACAGCGTTATGAAATCCGCATAGGAAATCAGCCAACGTTCTTTGTTGTGCAAATCGTCCTGAGGTGGCCTGCGACGCCGCATAATAGAATCCGGATGTGCTTACTGCAGGAAACCCCGCAGCCGCAATTCGATGGATTTAGGGTTCTCACCCTCCGCGATGGCGATAAGGCCATCGATCATCATGTCTTCGTATCTTGAACGCTCCTTAACCAGCCCCCGCATTTTATTGGCTACTGGGAAAAACAACAGGTTTGCCAGAGCTACGCCGTATATGGTCGCGACAAATGCCGTGGCGATGCCGCTGCCGAGTGACTGCGGGTCTTCCAGGTTGGTCATTACCTGGATTAGCCCCATAACCGCGCCGATAATACCAATGGTTGGTGAGTAGCCACCCATGGCTTCAAACACCCGGGCAGATTCAAGATCCCGCTCTTCTCTGCAATCCAGATCAACTTCCATAATGCTGCGGATGGTTTCTGTTTCTGCGCCATCCACCAGCAACTGCAGACCTTTACGGGCGAAGTTTTCTGGCTCTTTCTCTGCCAGCCCTTCTAGGCCGAGCAATCCTTGCTCGCGAGCCTTTACACTCCAATCGATCACCTTACCAATGCCGTCTTCAATGCTAATAAAAGGTGGAACAAACACCCATCGAGACTGTGCGCAGGCTCGCTTCAGCACCGGCCAGGAGGTCTGAAGAATGGTCGCCGCCAGAGTGCCACCAATGACTATTATTGCCGCAGGGCCATTAAAGAGTGAGCTCAACGCCCCGCCCTCAAGCAGATTGCCGCCAAGTATGGCTGCAAACGCTAGAACAACCCCAAGCAGACTGAGAACATCCATCAACAAACGCCCTCTATCAGGCGCGGGCCTATTTCGTCCAGCGAGAGAACTTCATCACTAAGGCCGGCCTTTGCAACCGCCATTGGCATACCGTAAATCACCGACGACTTTTCATCCTGAGACCAGATTGGCGAACCACTCTGTTTCATCATCCGGCAACCTTCCCGGCCATCGGATCCCATGCCGGTCAGAACGACACCCAGTGTTTTACCAGGGTATGCTCGGGCAAGAGAGCCAAAGGTAACATCCACGCAGGGCCGATAATTCAGCCGTTCATCGCCTGGCAGTATACGTATCCGGGGTTTGCCACTGCGATTTTCGACCATCATCTGTTTGCCGCCTGGCGCAAGCAACGCCAGCCCTGGGCGAAGGATGTCGCCGTCCTCTGCCTGCCTCACTTCTATATTGCAAAGCTTGTTAAGTCGCTCCGCAAAAGCTGGCGTAAAACTGGCCGGCATATGCTGAACCAACACTATCGGCGATGGAAAAGACGCAGGCAAAGCAGTCAGTACACGCTGGAGGGCGACTGGTCCACCGGTAGAAGTTCCGATACCCACAACGGCATAATGCCGCGCCGGGCCTTTTCGAGAAGCGCGTCTAGGAGGCGCCTCAGGCATCGGTTGCGCGGCCTGACGAGCAGACGCCGCAGGACGACTAGAAACAGGCACCTTGGTAGCAACCGGGCGCGATGGTGAAGGCGCTGCGGCTCGAGGAGGGGGAGGTGTACGACCGGCCGGCTTACTCCGCGCGACATCAAGCACGCGATCTATCAGGATTTTCTGCAGCTGGCTGCCATCTCGGGCGATTTCCTCGAAATTTTTGGGCAGAAAATCCACCGCCCCGGCTTCGAGTGCATCCAGTGTAATTCTGGCACCTTCGTAAGTGAGTGAAGAAAACATCAGCACAGGTACAGGGTGCTTCTTCATGATTTCGCGCACAGCCGAAATACCGTCCATAATCGGCATTTCATAATCCATGGTAATGACATCTGGGCGTAATGATTCCGCCAGCTCAACGCCTTCCCGGCCGTTGGCAGCCACACCCACCACACGGATTTGGCCCGACGAGGTTAATATCTCCGTCAGCCGTTTGCGAAAGAACCCTGAATCGTCAACGACCAGGACAGACACTGTCATCCGTTTCTCCTTCAGAAAGTCCTTTGTTCCACAGAGCCTTCAGCTCTAATCAAGAGCCCTCAGCTGCTATGGAAAACCCTCAACTGTAATGCTGTAACAAGCTGGGAACATCAATAATCAGCGCAATGCGACCGTCACCGGTAATCGTCGCACCAGCCATGCCCGGTGTTCCCTGCAGCCCGCGACCTAGCGGCTTAATAACAACTTCTTCCTGACCGACCAGCTGATCAACAACAAAGCCAACCTGGCGGGTACCCATGGCAACGATCACAACATGCCCGTTTTGAGTGTCACCCGCACCGGTAGAGCCTTTAACCAACCAGCGCTTCACATGGAACAGCGGAAACACCTTGTCGCGCACAACAATACACTCGCGACCATCCACAATGTTGGTGCGGGTCAGATCCAAGTGAAAAATCTCCACCACGTTAACCAGCGGCAACGCGAAAGACTGATCACCAAGCATAATCATCAGCGTTGGCATAATCGCCAGAGTCAGCGGCACCTTGATAATAATGCGCGAGCCTTTACCCAATGCTGAAACAACGCTGAGCTGGCCGTTAAGCTGGTTTATCTTGGTTTTCACCACATCCATGCCCACGCCTCGGCCTGAGACGTCTGAGATCTGCTCTTTGGTGGAGAAACCTGCTGCAAAAATGAGGTTAAAACACTCGGTATCCGTAAGGCGGTCAGCAGCGTCCTGATCGTACAGTCCTTTCTCTACTGCTTTACGGCGCAGTAGCTCAGGATCCATGCCTGCACCATCGTCATCGATGGACAGGAGAATATGATCCCCTTCCTGCTCGGCAGAGAGAGTCACAGTACCCTGTCGCGGCTTGCCGGCTTTTTCCCGTGCATCTGGCGATTCAATGCCGTGATCTACAGAGTTCCGAACCAAGTGAACAAGGGGGTCTGAAAGCGCTTCAACCAGGTTTTTGTCGAGGTCTGTATCCTCGCCATGCATCACCAGATTCACTTCTTTTTTCATGCCCCGGGCAAGATCACGAACAACCCGCGGGAATCGGCCGAATACCTTTTTGATTGGCTGCATTCGAGTTTGCATAACCGCAGCCTGAAGATCTGTGGTTACCACATCCAGGCTGGATACCGCCTTGTGCATGTGCTCGTCTTCACTATTGGAGCCCAAGCGCTGGAGTCGGTTACGGACCAGCACCAGTTCACCCACCATGTTCATGATGTCGTCCAGGCGCTTGGTATCAACGCGTACCGTTGTTTCTGCAGCAGGCGCCGAATCTCTGGCTGGCGCAGCAGGGGCCACCTTTTTGTCAGGCACCTTGGCTGCGGACTTCACCTCGACACTTTTTTCGGGCTCGGGCTTCGCGGCTTTAACTGGCTTTTGGGACGCAGGCGCAGGCTTGCTGCCAGCCCCCTCAGTTGTGGGGCTTCCGCCTTTGCCGTGAAGCTCGTCCAGCAGCTTTTCGAATTCGTCGTCAGTGATCAGCTGACCATCACTGCCCGCTGCTTGTGTCTCATTACCTGAATCATCGGCACTTTCTTCTGCGCCAGCTTGCGCCGCAAACTTGCCTTTGCCGTGCAACTCATCCAGCAGAGCTTCAAATTCATCGTCGGTGATGTCGTCACCGGAACCACTGCCGGCACCGTCGTTAATACCAACCGGTTGCTCGGCCGCCTGGCTCTTGCCTGGGCCAGAAACCGGCGCTTCCCCGTGCAAAGCATCCAGCAGTTTCTCAAATTCATCGTCGGTAATATCACCGCCGTCTTGTTCGTATTCGGCTGGCTTAGGGGCTTCTACCGGTTGGTTGCTCGACTGTTCCGCAGCAGTTTGGGGCTGGGCAAGCGCATCCAGTGCGGCAATCAGTTCGTCGGGCGCGGCCTGGGGCACTTCGCCATTACGCACCTGATCAAACATGGCGTTCACGTAGTCCAGAGCTTCCAGAACAACGTCCATCAGCTCCGAATCCACCGCACGTTTGTGGTTACGCAGAATGTCGAACACATTTTCAGCAGAATGGCAGCAGTTAACCAGCGCATCTAACTGCAAAAAGCCCGCGCCACCCTTTACGGTATGAAACCCGCGAAATATGGCGTTGAGCAGATCGCTGTCATCTGGATGTTGTTCAAGATCAACAAGCTGCTCAGACAGCTTCTCGAGAATCTCCCCGGCTTCTATAAGGAAGTCCTGCAGGATCTCATCATCGGCATCAAACGCCATGGGTTAACCTCATATGTTCAGAAACCGAGACTGGACAACAGATCGTCTACGTCGTTTTGTCCCGAGACTACATCTTCACGCTCTTCAGCATTTATCTGAGGCCCCACACCCAGCTCGGCGGAGACTTCCTGGCCTTCAAGTTGATGCACCGTACCGGTGAGCTGGTCAACATGGCTGGCCATCACCACCAGGCTGAGCATCTGCTCTTCCACCTCTTTTACCAGCGCAGTAACGCGCTGAATCACCTGGCCTGTCAGATCCTGGAAATCCTGCGCCAACAAGATCTCGGAGAGACTGTTGTAAATAGTGTCTGCGTCCTTAGTAACGCTCAGAAAAAAAGCGTCAATACGGCCATACAGTTCCCGAAATTCAGACGCTTGCATTTCGCGGCGGCCCAAACGTTGCCATTCTTCCCTTAACGAGCTCGCTTCATCGCGCACTGCGTGGGCAATTGGCATACTCTCTTCAACCAGGTCCATGGTGCGATTGGCAGCCTGACCTGTCATCTGAACAACGTATGCCAGCCTGTCTGAAGCGTCTGTCATCACCGACAGTACTTCTTTCTGCTCTTGGCTGCGGGGGTCTATCTGAAAGTTGCGGATTGCCTCATGTAGCGTTCGGGTCAGGCGGCCAACTTCTTGATAAAGGCTTTGATCCCTGACGTCGCTCAACTCATTGATCAGGGTCATGGAGCGGGCATAATCCCCGCCTTCAACACTTTCCATCAGCTCCGCAGCCTGCTGCCGGAGCTTTTCAGTCACCTCTGTCTCAAGACCTCGGTGATCTTTTTTGTCATCACTCATACGAGCCGTCCGATAGCTGTTTACTGGATTCGCTCAAAGATTTTCTCGATTTTATCTTTGAGAACGGCGGCCGTAAAAGGCTTCACAACATAACCATTCACGCCAGCCTGGGCAGCGGCCACAATCTGATCGCGCTTGGCTTCGGCGGTAACCATCAAAACAGGGAGGGTTTTCAGATTTTCATCAGCCCGTACCGCTTTGAGCAGATCAAAGCCGGACATTCCGGGCATGTTCCAATCGGTCACCAGGAAATCGTACTTACCACTTTTAAGCATGGGCAAGGCTGTGTTGCCATCATCTGCTTCATCGGTGTTGGTGAAGCCCAGATCACGGAGCAGGTTTTTGATAATCCGCCGCATTGTGGAGAAGTCATCCACAATGAGAATTTTCATGTTCTTGTCCAAAGGGACCTCCAGTTAATAAGACCCGGAATTCGTTTGACCTTTGCGCTCAACGTGTAGCAGGCCGCTGGTTTAACCACTTATTGTCTGATCTTTATCACGCTTGTAAAGCATCGGTTACCAAATACTACACACCGGCACGATCTTGAAACTTTGTTCTGACTTAGTTGTGTTCTTCAACGCGCCATTCAGAAAGCCTGCCTCGCAACCGCAGCGCAGCTTGGCTGTGTATCTGGCTGACTCGACTTTCGCTAACACCAAGCACGGCGCCAATTTCCTTGAGGTTTAGTTCTTCCTGGTAATACAGGCTCAACACAAGCTTTTCCCGCTCTGGAAGCTGCTCAATAGCGGCTGCCAAGCTGCTTCGAAACGCATCAGAAGCCAGTCCGTCCAATGGATTATCACTGGTCTGTGCTTCTTCTATCGGCAGCTCTCCGGATTCATTGAGCTCATCAAGGCTAAAAAGTCGCCCACTGTTGGTATCAGCGAGAGTGGAATGGTATTCAGAAAGCTCCATATCAAGTTCTTCAGCCACCTCAAGATCTTGAGCTTCTCGGCCCAAGCGATCTTCAACAGCCTTAATAGCGCGAGCAACCCGGCGAGCATTCCGATGAACAGAGCGTGGCACCCAGTCGCCCTTACGAATCTCGTCCACCATGGCGCCACGAATACGTATGCCCGCATAGGTTTCAAAGGTTGCGCCCTTGGTTGAGCTGTAGCGTTGCGCGGCTTCCAGCAAGCCGATCATGCCTGCTTGCATTAGGTCATCCAGCTGTACCGATGCCGGTAGCCGTGCCAAGAGATGAAGTGCAATTTTCTTAACCAGGGGCGCGTGCGTCTCAATAAGTTCTGAGGGGCTTTTCACGCCTGCCTGGTGGTAGATTCCCAGATTTTTCGCCAATGTCATGTGCATCCGGTGTTGTTTTGACGGGATCCGTTTCAGACTTCGACGAGCCGCTCCACAAAAAACTCCAAGTGTCCGCGAGGAGATGAAGGTAGCGGCCAGCTTTCCACCTTGTCAGCCAATGCTTTGATCGCAAGCGAGGCTTTAGCCCGAGGATAAGCATCCAGTACAGCTCTTTGGCGCTGAACCGCTTTCTTCACGGCTTCGTCATAAGGCACCATACCCACATATTGCAGCGCCACATCTAGGAAGCGCTCAGTGACTCGGGTCAGCTTTTCGAAGAGATGGCGGCCTTCCTGCTCGCTGTTCACCTGATTGGCAAGGATGCGGAAGCGGTTGGTGCCGTAGTCACGATTCATCAATTTAATGAGTGCGTAGGCGTCGGTAATGGATGTTGGCTCATCACAAACCACCAGTAACAGTTCCTGAGACGCTCGCAGGAAACTCACAACCGATTCTGAAATACCGGCCGCGGTGTCCACAATAAGCACGTCGATTTGATCACCCAGCTCGCTGAATGCGTTGATCAGGCCGGCATGTTCCATAGTACTGAGCTGAGTCATGCGCTGAGTGCCGGATGAGGCCGGGACAATCTTGACACCACCCGGGCCATCAACCAAAACATCTCTGAGGTCGCATTTACCAGCCAAAACATCCTGCAAGGTATTGTTGGCAGTGACGCCAAGCAGCACATCAAGGTTGCCAAGACCAAGGTCGGCATCGAGCAAAACAACACGTCGACCTTTTTGGGCTAGAGCTATACCAAGGTTGACCGAAATATTACTTTTACCAACCCCGCCTTTGCCGCCGGAGACCGCTATCACCTGTACCGGATGTGCTTTGCTCATACTATTTATTATCTCTCGCCACGTTTAGCCGGATTTCATTCATAGCCGGGGACAACTCAGATCTTCAAAACTTTATGCCATTTCGCGTGAACGCTCTATGCCAAGCATCTTTTTTTCTGTTGCTGTCTGCTGCTGAAGCTTTTTCAGACGTTCGACCGCCAAGCGTACAAGCGGGACAGCCTCAGCATGATGCAGATCTCCCGGGATTTTTTGCCCATCGGTGTAGTAGGCAACTGGCAACCCGGTTTCCATCACAAAGCCCAGAGATTCGCCCAGAGTCAGAGCCTCATCTATTTTAGTCATCACGCAGCCCGCAAGATTAGCCATCTTATAGCAATGCCAGACGGATTTCATAATACGCGGCTGGCTGGTTGCAGAAACCACTAAGTGCGTACGTACGTTATGATGACTGCGAGCCAACTCTGTCAGTTGCTCCTGATAACCTTTATCGGAACTGGTTAGCCCCGCCGTATCAATCAACACCAGATGACGATCCGACAACTCATCAAGAATGTCATCCAGCGTGTTGCTTTCATCCACCACCCGAACCGGAACGTTCAGAATACGGCCGAACACGAAAAGCTGCTCATGTGCAGCAACCCGGTAACGGTCTGTAGTGACCAGCGCCAAAGAATCGGCGCCGTACTTCAGTACATAACGGGCAGCCAACTTACCAATTGTGGTGGTTTTGCCAGAACCGGTGGGGCCGACCAATGCGTAAACCCCACCTTCATCCAACCACTCCTGACGGGACGTGCGCACGCCTGTAGCGAGCATTTTTAAAGACTGCTTCCAGCCATCATCCAGCTTTCCGCCCCTGTGTCGACGGGAAAGCGAGCCCGCCAGATCCGAGCCCAAACCAAACTCTTGCAACCGCTCTGCGAGCCGCTGCTGAACCGCGCTGATGCCGGTTTTCACCGGCTCATTACGCTGACCACTCATAAGATCTCGCAATGAGCTGATTTCTGCACGCATGCGTACCAGCTCATCGGAATAGTCTGTATGACTGCTGACGCCTGAGGAAACCGGCTTCTCAACGCCGTCACTCAACGTTTCACTCAAATCTGCGAATGACGTATCGGAATAGCCCTGGCTACGCTCAACCCGGTTTTCGCGCACTTCGCGAATGCGGGTACGGGAGCGGGTTAGCTCATCCTCCAATCGGCGGTGTCGCTCTGCCTGCATTTCAGCAAGGCGGGCGCCGTTGGTAGCTTCACTGGCCTGCTCGCCCAGACTCTGGCGCGCCATGTTTTCGTCGTAATCCAGCGCAGTGACGATTTCAACGCCACCCTCTACTCGCCGGTTGGAAAGGATGACAGCATCAGGCCCCATTTGTTCACTGACTTGCTTCAGTGCTTCGGCCATGCTCTTGGCAAAAAAACGTTTCACTTTCATGATATTGCATCCTCCGCCGGCAACGCGCTCACTGCGCTGTCCGTTCTTTCATCCGCGTGCTTACTGGCCCACGGACGCCACGATCGTAATTTGCTTGTTATCCGGTATTTCCTGGTAAGAGAGCACGTGCAGTCGCTCCACACCAAAACTGGCAAACTTTGCAAGCACCGGCCGCAAGGGGCCAGATACCAGCAAAATGGCGGGTTTACCCAGCATTTCTTGGCGCTGAACGCTGTCTTGCAACGAGCGCTGCAGCTTCTCCACCATATTTGGCTCCAGAACCATGCCTATATCTTCCTGGCCGCCAGATTGTTGACTCTGCTGAACAGACTTTAGCAATAACTGTTCCAGATCCGGATCCAAGGTAATTACAGGTATCTCCTGATCATTGCCGCAAATGCTCTGAACAATCATTCGACGCAGCGCCTGACGCGCCACAGTGGTCAAAAGCTTTGGATCTTGACTCCTGGGATGCACATTCACCATAGCTTCGGCAATGGAGCGCATATCCCGAATGGGCACTTCTTCTTTCAGCAGGTTCTGCAGTACTTTCAGCAACAGACTGATAGTAACTGTGGTTGGCACCAGCTCTTCCGCCAGCTTGGGCGAAACCTTTTCTAGCTGATCCAACCACTTTTGAACCTCCTCGTGGCCCAGCAGTTCGTGGGCATGTTTTTGCAGCACTTGGTTCAGGTGCGTGGCAACAACCGTACTGGCATCCACCACGGTGTAACCCAGCGTTTGCGCTTGGTCTTTCTTCTCTGGCTCAATCCAACTCGCATCCAATCCAAAGGCAGGGTCTTTGCCTTCTATGCCTTCTATTTTTCCGAACACCTGGCCTGGGTCAATTGCCAACTCCCGGTCTGGGTGAATGTCTGCTTCTGCAATGGTTACGCCCATCAAAGTAATGCGATACACATTGGGCATGAGATCCAGATTGTCGCGAATGTGCACAGAGGGCATCAAAAAGCCCATGTCTTGGGACAGTTTTTTACGCACACCCTTTATACGGCTTAGCAATTGCCCACCCTGAGATTTATCAACCAACGGGATCAGGCGGTAGCCGACCTCTAGCCCAACAATATCCACCGTTGCTACGTCGTCCCAGCCCAGCTCCCGGGTTTCTCCCGGCGCGGGTAACTGACGACCTGGGTCGCCACCGGCATCGCCAGCCAGCGGCGCATCGCGGCCCCCGGAGCCAGCCAACACACCGGCGCCACCACGGCCAGGGAACGTGCCACCCTCTTCCACGGTTTGCCGGTCTTTTTTCCAGATAAACCAGGCGGCCGCCGCGGCAAGGCCACCGAGCCCAAGAAAGGCCACATGGGGCATGCCAGGAATCAGACCCAGAAGAATGAGAATACCCGCCGCAATCGCCAACGCCTTGGGGGCAGTAAACATCTGTTGCAGAATCTGGCCGCCCATATCCTGGCTGGAAGTTACGCGGGTGACCATGATGGCGGCAGAGGTAGAAAGCAGCAGTGAGGGAATCTGAGCCACCAGGCCGTCACCAATGGTGAGCAGCGCGTATCGCTCCATGGCCAGCCCAAAGCCAAGACCGTGCTGGATCATACCAATGGCAACACCACCAATAATATTAATGGCCAGAATCAAAAGGCCAGCAACCGCATCCCCCTTCACAAACTTAGAGGCACCGTCCATGGAGCCGTAAAAATCCGCCTCTTGAGCTATCTCTTCGCGCCGGTGCTTGGCTTCATCTTGGTTAACCAGGCCCGCATTCAAGTCGGCATCAATTGCCATTTGTTTGCCTGGCATTGCGTCCAGGGTAAAACGCGCGCTTACTTCCGAAACCCGACCAGCACCTTTTGTGACAACCAAAAAGTTAATGATCATCAAAATGGCGAACACCACCAAACCCACGGCGTAGTTGCCGCCAATCAGCACCGCGCCGAAAGACTCGATAACCTTACCTGCAGCATCTCCGCCCTCATGCCCTTCCAGCAGAACAATCCGGGTTGAAGCCACGTTAAGCGCCAGCCGCAAAAGAGTTGCCACCAGCAACACAGTTGGGAAGGAGGCAAATTCCATGGGCCGCAGTGCGTAGACACACACCAACAAAATGACAATCGAGAGCGTAATATTGAACGTGAAGAATACGTCCAACAAAAAGGCTGGCATGGGGAGAATCATCATGCCCAGTAGCCCCATCAACATTACGGGTACGCCGAGGTTGCCCCGCGTCAGGGATTTGACGTTATTAAGGACTAAAGCTTTGTCCATGCCGGAAGCATCTCCGATTCACTGTTTCTGAAGGCGTTTTCAGGGCCGAATTTCTGACACATGTGCGTCTTTCACAGTCATACCGCAAGATCCATACCACCGTGTTCAGCTTTTCGATCGAGAGGTGGCTTTGCTTGCCTGACTCACCTTGTAAGATGCGGTATCCTTGCGCCACTTAAACGACACATTGAAACCCACAACCCATACTCCCAGACCCAAGCAGGTGACCCCATGCCGATCCACGAGGTAAGACACCCCCTGATCCAACACAAACTTGGCTTGATGCGCCGTGCCGACATCAGCACCAAGAACTTCCGTGAATTGGCACAGGAAGTCGGCGCTCTGCTCACCTACGAAGCGACGAAAGATTTCAACCTTCAAGAAAAGACTATTGAAGGCTGGGCTGGACCCGTGACCGTGGAACAGATCCACGGCAAGAAAATCACCATTGTCCCCATCCTACGGGCTGGCCTGGGCATGTTGGATGGGGTTCTGAGCCTGATCCCAGTGGCAAGGGTAAGCGTGGTGGGCCAGATTCGTAATGAAGAAACCCTGGAAGCCAGTACGTATCTGGAAAAGCTGGTTGGGGAACTGGACGAGCGCATGGCGCTGATCGTTGATCCAATGGTTGCTACGGGCGGCTCAATGATCTCCACCATTGATGTGCTAAAAAAAGCCGGAAGCACTGAAATCCGTGCCCTGGTTCTCGTGGCCGCGCCTGAAGGCATAAAGAACGTACTGGATAAGCACCCAGATGTGTCCATTTATACAGCGTCTGTAGATGATTGCCTGAATGACAAAGGCTATATCCTGCCTGGACTTGGTGATGCCGGCGACAAAATCTTCGGCACCAAGCAAAAGGATGTCTGATTATGGAAGACCATACTAACGGTTCAACCTGGAAACAGGCTCTTGCCGGCTCACAAATGCTGCTTGTAGCCTTTGGCGCACTCGTGCTCATGCCGCTTATTACAGGTATGGACACAAGCGTTGCGCTGTTTACGGCCGGTGTTGGCACCCTCATTTTCCAGATTGTAACCGGCGGGCAAATTCCCATCTTTCTGGCGTCATCGTTTGCCTTTATTGCCCCGGTCATTGCCTCCAAGGGCAAGTTTGGCATGGCAGAGACCATGGGCGGCCTGATGGCTGCGGGCATCCTTTATATCGTGCTTAGCGGCTTGGTGCGCCTGCGCGGTACGGCATTTATTCGTAGACTGCTGCCACCGGTGGTTATTGGCCCGGTGATTATGACCATCGGCTTGGGCATTGCCCCGGTTGCGGTAGAAATGGCCTCTGGCCGCACGGGAGACGGCGCCGTGCAGCTGGTTCCGGAAACTACGGCGTTGTGGATCGCCATGATTTCTCTGGCGGTAACGGTGATTATGTCGGTATGGGCCAAGGGGATTTTCCGGCTGGTTCCGATCATGTTCGGGGTCGTTGTTGGGTACATCTTGTCGGCGTTTGCGGGCATTGTGGATATCACCCCAATTAGAGAAGCCGCTTGGCTGGCCGTACCCAATTTCATAACTCCGGAGTTCAGCTGGGGCGCCATTCTGTTTATGGTGCCGGTGGCCATTGCTCCCGCCATTGAGCACATTGGCGACATTCTGGCCATTGGTAACGTAACCGGCAAAAACTACCTGAGAAAACCAGGCCTGCACCGCACCCTGCTGGGCGACGGCCTGGCAACCAGCGCAGCCGCGCTGCTCGGCGGGCCGCCAAACACCACTTACTCGGAAGTAACCGGCGCGGTGATGCTGACACGCAACTTCAACCCGAAAATCATGTGGTGGGCCGCGGGTACAGCCATCATTTTGGCATTCGTTGGCAAATTTGGCGCCGTGCTGCAAACCATTCCGGTACCGGTTATGGGGGGCATTCTATGCCTGCTGTTTGGTTCCATTGCGGTGGTGGGCCTAAACACACTGATCCGCCATCAGGTAGATCTGTCTGAGGCCCGTAACCTGGTGATTGTAGCTGTTACGCTGGTATTCGGAATTGGTGGCATGGTAATGGGCCATCTGGAAGGCATTGCGCTTTGCGCGGTGGCGGCCATTATTCTGAACCTGGTACTGCCTGGCAGCCATGAGGCGTGGGGCAAGGCGATTTACGAGCACAACGACGAGTGACAATGCCAGTGTGCCTGCGAGTAGCCTGTTAGTTCAGGTGTTCGCAGGCGGGTGCAGACTTAAACATCCCTACGCATATTCGAGGGAATCGGAAAATCAGGCATACCAGGCTTATCTCCACGCCCCTTGCGGAACTGTCGGAGCTGGAACACGTAAGCCAGCACCTGTGCGATGGCCATGTACAGGCCGTCTGGAATCTCTTCGCCAATGTCACTGTTGTGGTAAACGGCACGCGTTAACGGTGGCGTGCGCAAGATTTCAACTTTGTGCTCACGGGCAATTTCCATGATTTTAAAGGCGGTTTGATCGTTACCTTTGGCGACCACCATCGGGGCCCCCATGGAATCCGGGTCGTATTTCAATGCCACCGCATAGTGGGTCGGGTTAGTGATAACCACATCAGCCGTGGGCACGTCCTGCATCATCCGGCGTTGAGCCATTTCACGCTGAAGCTGACGGATTTTGCCTTTGACCTCAGGCTTGCCTTCGGAGTCTTTGTATTCGTCTTTTACTTCCTGCTTGGTCATCCGCAGCTTTTTCTGATGATCAAAAATCTGAAAAGGCACATCGATCAATGAAATGATAATCGTGGCGCAGGAGAGCACGAAAAAACTCCAACCAAGCGTCCAGAGTACGTGCTCCATGGCCGGTATCGCAGGTTCGTCTGCAATCGCAAGCAGGTCTTCGGTGCGAGCGTTCAGGATTAAAATAGCTATGGCCATAACCAGGCCGACTTTGGCGATGGCTTTGACCAATTCGATCAGGGACCGCGCGGAGAACATCCGGCCCAAGCCTTTGATGGGGTCCATGCGATTGAGCTTGGGGGCTATAGCTTTGCCGCTGAACAGCAAACCACCTATGCCGATAGAGCCGGCAATGGCGGCGATGAGCAGGAGCAAAAGAATTGGCGCAAGAGCCCAGGCGGCATCTTTGGCGGAAGCAATTAGCTGAACACTCATGTGCCGAGTGTCGAATATGGCAGAACGCTCCAGGGTGAAACTATCCCGCATGATGCCTTCCATGGAGGCGCCCAGCTGAGCCCCGAACATCAACATCCCGCCGGCGCCGGCAATCAGTACAGCCATGGTAGCCAGCTCTTTTGAACGGGCAGTCTGGCCATCCTCCTTGGCTTTTTCGAGCCTTCGGGGGGTGGCCTCTTCGGTTTTCTCCTGACTGTTGTCGTCTTCAGCCATATGTTAACTCTGGGGGTATCTGGTTCGCTAAGGTTGCCCCTGCAAGCCTCTCATAAACTCAAAGGTTTGCTCGGTGTATTCCTGAAAGTGCGGCAGGAAATTGGCGTGCAACACCCATATGGAGAACAATCCAAAAATCAGGCCAATTGGGAAACCCAATGCAAAAATGTTCATTTGGGGGGCGGCCCGGGTCATTACGCCGAAGGATATGCTGACAATGAGTACAGCCGTCACCGCCGGCAACGCCAACAACATGGCGGAGGTAAACATCCAGCTTATACGATGCGCCAACTCCCAAACACCTACCTGGCCCAGGCCTTCCATGCCAATGGGCATAGTGCGAAAACTTTCGATAAACACTTCGAACGCCACAAGATGGCCGTTCATAGCCAAGAACAACAGGGTAACGGTTATGGTGTAGATTTGCGCCAGCACAGGTACGTTAACACCGTTGGCCGGGTCGACCATGGAGGCGAAGCCCAGGCCCATTTGCATGGCGATCATCTGGCCGGCCACCACGAACAGTTGCCACAGAGCCGTCAAGGCAAACCCCATACCCACGCCAATCAGGATCTGTTGCAGGGTGATAACGACCGCATCAGCGCTCAGGGCCTCAACCTTAGGCACTTCTGGGATCATGGGCACGATCAGGATGGTCATTAACAGAGCTAGCCCCAAGCGCACCCTGGCGGGCACCAACTGGGTACCAAAAATGGGGATGACCATCAGAAAGCTGGCCATGCGAAACAGTGGCCAAAGATGCTGCCCCACCCATTGGCCGAGCATGTCTGCATTAATTTCCGCAGGGGTCATGAATCAGCCAATCAGGTAAGGAATACTGGAGATAAGCCGGTGCGCATGGTCCAGAAGCTTGGTCAGCAACCATGGTCCCAAAACAATGATCACGATGAGTGTTACCAGTAGCCGCGGCAAGAAACTGAGGGTTTGTTCGTTTATCTGTGTGGCCGCCTGAAAAGTACTGACCACCAAGCCAATCACCAAGCCAGGCCCAATAATTACGGAAGCGAAAAGGACAATCATCCATAGTGCTTCCCGGATGATGTCGATAACGGTTTCCGGAGTCATGGCGCTCTCCTTTCTTTAAGAACCGGCCTATTTTTAATCACCGGCCTATATCCCATAACTGGCGGCCAGCGTGCCCATAATCAGGGCCCAGCCATCCACCAGAACAAACAGCATGATCTTGAACGGCAGCGAGATAATAATGGGTGACAGCATCATCATACCCATAGCCATGAGTACGCTGGCCACGACCATGTCCAGAATCAGAAACGGTATAAACAGTATAAACCCGATTTGGAACGCCGTTTTGAGTTCGCTGGTGACAAAAGCGGGCATCAGTATCCAGAAAGAGACATCCTGTGCAGTGTCGTACTCAACGTCTGCAATACGCATGAATAGAGCGAGATCGTCTTCCCGGGTTTGCCCCAGCATGAACTCCTTGAACGGCGCACTGGCAAGCTCAACAGCCTCCAGAGACGTTACCTCTTCCTGTAAATACGGCTGCAGCCCCACCTCGTTGGCTTCTTCAAGTACCGGCTTCATGATAAAAATACTGAGAAACAATGCCAGGCCGAGCAATATCTGGTTTGAAGGCGTAGCCTGCAAGCCCAGTGCTTGGCGTAGAATCGCAAACACCACGATGATGCGGGTGAACGATGTCATCATCATCAGCATGGCTGGCAGAAAGGTCAGCGCGGTCATCAGCGCCAAGATCTGCAGGGTTACGGTATATTCTTCAACGCCTTCGCCCTCACCCGGCTGCATCGTAAACGCGGGAATGCCAGGCAAATCCGCGAACGCCAACGGCGCCCAGAACAGGCCTGCGAGCACAACAAAGAGCGGAATGAATCGTTTGAGTGTGGCCACCATCATAGGGCTAATCATTCCTTACTCGGAGCCGTCCAGGATTTACCAATCATGCCTTGCAGGCGCTTGGCAAAGTCTCCGGTATTCCCGCTGCTGGTATCCACAACCGGCTCGTCAAAGACCTGCAGTGTGCGTATGGAGGAAGGCGTAATACCCAAAAGGATCTGCTGGCCACCCACCTCAACCAAAGCGATACGCTCCCGGGCTCCGATGGCCATCACAGAGACAACCTTGATGGCATTGTTGTTCATGCCTGTCATGCCGTTCATTCTGCGGATGATCCAGGCACAGCCATAGATGATCGCGATCACCGCAAGCAAGCCAGCCCCAAGGCTAAGCAAAGTACCCATGGTATCTGGCGCACTGCCTGTGGTGTTAGCGGCCACGCTCTGCGGGGTTTTAGCCGTCTCTTCTGCAACTACAGGTGCCACCAATAAGAGCAGTGACACACCCGCTGTCTTTACCCACATACTATTTTTGCAGCCGCTTGATGCGTTCGCCTGGGCTGATCACGTCGGTTAGGCGAATGCCGAACTTTTCGTTAACCATAACCACTTCGCCGTGGGCAATGAGCGTGCCGTTAACCAGCACATCTAGCGGCTCGCCCGCCAGCCGATCCAGCTCAATCACCGAGCCTTGGTTCAGTTGCAGAAGATTGCGAATAGGTATCTGGGTGTTCCCTACTTCCATGGAAATGCTGACTGGGATATCCAGAATCACATCCAGGTCTGGCGGTGGTCCGCTGCCTTGATTTGCCAGGGTACCTTCGCCAAACTCTTCCATGGGCGCAGTAAAGACGTTGCTGTCGCCGGCTTCATCGCCTGTTTCTCCGGCTTCTTCCATAGCCTGGGCCCACTCATCACCCCGGGATTCTTCGGAGCCTTCATCGCCGGACTCTTCCATGGCCGCTTCCCACTCGGCTGCCAGCTTTTCGTCCTCGCTCAGTTCCTGACCGTCTTTGTTGTCGTCAGCCATTGCGTCCTACCTTCAGTTGTTTTTTTACCTTGGGGCGTGGTGCCCGCTCATGAATTCTCAGCGCCAGTTTTCCGTCTCGGGTGCCCATGGTTGCCTTGTATATGGGTATGCCATTGGCGGTAACGGTCAGGTGCTCAGGCACCTCTACGGGGATGATGTCGCCGGCTTTCAGTTTGGCGATGTCTCTTAAGGAAATCTTGCGCCGGCAGACCGTGGTATTGATCGGCACCTCGACTTCTTTGATATCTTCTTGCAGCGCACCCACCCAGCGTTCGTCAATATCATCAATGTCACTTTGCACGCCGGCGTCTAGCACGTCACGAATGGGCTCAATCATTGAATAGGGCAAGGCAAAGTGCAGCTCACCACCACCCCCATCCAATTCGATATGAAAAGTGCTGACCACCACCACTTCGCTGGGGCTGACAATGTTGGCCATGGCCGGGTTTACCTCGGAACTGAGGTAGTCAAAATCCACTTTGATGACTGCCTGCCAAGCTTCCTGCATGTCATTAAAAATCTGGTTAAGCACCATCTGTACGATGCGATTTTCCGTGGGCGTGAACTCTCGGCCCTCAATTTTTGCGTGCCGCCCTTCGCCGCCGAAAAAGTTATCAACCAGCTTGAACACCAGTTTGGCATCCAGAACAAACAGGGAGGTTCCCCGCAGCGGGCGAACTTTGCAGAGATTCAGACTGGTGGGCACGTACAGAGTATGTATGTATTCGCCAAACTTCATAATCTGAACGCCGCCAGTGGAGACATCCGCATTACGGCGCAGCAGGTTAAACAAGCTGATACGGGTATAGCGGGCGAAGCGCTCGTTGATCATTTCCAGCGTGGGCATTCGGCCCCGTACAATACGATCCTGACTGGCAAGATCGTAGGATTTTACCCCGGCTTCGTCGCTTTCTTCATAGGTATCAATGTCACCTTCATCTACGCCATGAAGGAGCGCATCAATTTCATCCTGTGACAGTAAATCCTGCA
>NZ_JBQDKB010000004.1:0-94578 GCF_052094685.1 Marinobacter sp. | reverse complement strand
CCAGTGTTGTTTTACCAAATCCTGCCGGCGCTATGACAAGGTTCAGGCGCTTGGGTTGGCCTGGAGTCAGAAGCAAGCTGAGGCGCTCTCTGCGAACTGCTCGCCGGTCAGAAGCAGGCCTGAGAAATTTGGTTGTTAAAAGCATTGGTGTTCCAGATGCCGGGTAAATGATGATCTCGGATTGTGTGCTTTGTCTCGGTCAAGTCAAGGGCTGGAGAAACAAACATGGCCGTCAAAAGCTGCGCAAATGTCATTTTGGTCTAAACTGAGACTGAGGACTCTTCTATACTAATAAAGAATGAAAAATAGGCGCGTTATGCGTATTCTTGAATATTGATTGCCCGTTTACATCCATATTCAGCCCGCCGAAAATCGAAAACTCAGGGAGCGACAGAGTCAATGAAATTACAACAGTTGCGCTATATTTGGGAAGTTGCGCACCATGATCTCAACGTGTCGGCAACTGCCCAGAGTCTTTTCACGTCTCAGCCGGGCATTTCTAAGCAAATCCGGCTTCTTGAAGATGAGCTGGGCTTGGAAATATTTGCTAGAAGCGGCAAACATCTGACCCGTATCACCCCTGGGGGTGAAATTATTGTCCGCGAAGCTGGTGAAATTCTGCGTCGTGCGGAAGGCATTAAAAAAATTGCCCAAGAGTTCAGCAACCAGCGTAAGGGCGATCTGAGCATTGCTACAACTCATACCCAGGCGCGTTATGCATTGCCGCCCGTGATTAGTGGCTTTATTGAAGCCTACCCTGATGTGTCCCTGCATATGCACCAGGGCACGCCGATGCAGATATCCGAAATGGCAGCCAACGGTGCCGTTGATTTCGCTATAGCCACCGAGGCTATGGAGCTGTTCAACGATCTCATTATGATGCCCTGTTACCGGTGGAACCGTACGGTCATTGTGCCCAAGGACCATCCGCTTGCTCAGTTGTCTGAGTTAACGCTGGAGAAGCTGGCGGAGTATCCGTTGGTCACTTATGTGTTTGGCTTTACGGGCAGGTCGAGGCTTGATGAGGCGTTCAAGTCAAAAGGCTTAACGCCGAAAGTGGTGTTCACTGCTGCAGATGCGGACGTTATCAAAACCTACGTCCGTCTAGGCCTTGGGGTGGGGATTATTGCCAGCATGGCGTTTGATCCCAAAACTGACCCGGATCTAGTGGCACTAGACGCCAAAAAACTGTTCAGCCCGAGTGTGACCCGTATTGGTTTTCGCAAGGGTACCTTTCTGCGTGGCTACATGTACGACTTCATACAGCGCTTCGCGCCGCATCTCACGAAAGAGACTATCGATGAAGCCGTTGCTCGCCAAAGTAGCCGCAGCGAGATGGAGGCCTTGTTTAAGGACGTAGAGCTACCCACCTACTGACAATAGGTAGCCGAAATACCCGCCAGTTTTCTTACTGGCGGGCGATAAGATTACCCGCATGCAGACCGCATTCTTTCTGAGTGGCTTCTTCCCACCACCAGCGGCCTTCGCGCTCGTGCTGCCCTGGCAGAACCGGGCGAGTGCAGGGCTGACAGCCAATGCTGACAAAGCCCTTTTCGTGAAGCGCGTTGTAGGGGGCTTCCGTCATCCGGATATAGTCCCACACTTCTTTTGAGGTCCAATTTGCCAGCGGGTTGAATTTAACCAGTGTTTTCCCAGGCCCAGAGAAATTGGCATCTTCCTGAACAACCGGAACATCGTTGCGGGTGCCCGGGCTCTGGTCTTTTCGTTGGCCGGTAATCCAAGCGTCAACGTCTGCAAGCTTGCGCTTAAGTGGGCCTACCTTGCGAATGCCGCAACACTCACTGTGGCCATCTTCGTAAAAGCTAAACAATCCCTTCTGATTTACCAGATCTTGAACTTCGGTTGTGTCTGGGAATAGCACTTCGATGTTAATGCCATAGTGTTTGCGGACACGCTCGATAAATTCGTAGGTTTCTGGGTGTAGGCGGCCAGTGTCAAGCGTGAACACTTTCAGATTATCGGTTAGCTTGTGGGCCATTTCGATGAGCACCACGTCTTCGGCACCACTGAAAGAAATAGCGATGTTGTCATAGCGTTTAAAAGCAGCTTTCAGAATTGCTCTCGGGCTTTCGTTGCCCAGTTCGTCCTGTAGCTCGCGGATATTGCTCATAAAATGTCAGTGCCTAATGCGGGTTCGGGTGAAGGTTAGCATTAAACCACTAATTCCATGAAGGAATGACAATCTATATGGTTATAGCTTGATATTTAGTTGAGGAGTGAAAAGCTCGCAGTTTTGTTGCGATGATCGATGCATTCTTCGCCTGTTTTTCTTATGATACCGCGCTAATAGGCGGGGAGCGTGCCTTGCTCTCATTTAGAATTATCATTTGGAACATTTAATCAGGAGATCACTGTGGAACTGGCATGTCTTGACCTGGAAGGCGTATTGATCCCGGAAATCTGGATCGCATTTGCAGAAAAAACCGGTATTGAAGAACTCAAGGCGACCACCCGCGATGTTCCTGATTACGACGTTCTAATGACTCAGCGGCTAAAACTGCTGGATCAGCACGGATATGGTCTGCCGCAGATTCAGGAAGTGATTGGTGAGTTAGACCCACTGCCGGGCGCCCGTGAGTTTCTTGACTGGCTACGCGAACGGTTTCAGGTGGTGATTCTTTCCGACACCTTCTATGAGTTTGCCATGCCGCTGATGAAGAAGCTGGGTTACCCCGCGCTGCTTTGCCATAAACTGGAAGTTGCCGAGAACGGCCAGATTACAGACTACTTGCTACGCCAGAGAGATCCTAAGCGCCAGTCGGTGCGTGCGTTCCAGCTATTGAACTATCGCGTAATTGCGGCCGGTGATTCATATAACGACACCACCATGTTGGGGCAGGCGGAGGCCGGTATTTTGTTCCACGCGCCTAAGAACGTCATCGACGAGTTCCCGCAGTACCCAGCTGTTCAGGAGTTTGAGGAACTGAAGCAGGAATTCCTGAAGGCGAGTGCTGTTCACAGCGTGTGATGGCCGGTTGTCTATAAGGGCCGTCTCAGAACGCCCTTGCGCCAGGGCGGCCGCTAGTCGCTCTGGTTCAAATTCTCCAAAAAGTCCATCAGCGGCTTCACTTTGGTGAGGGTTTCCTGATATTCGCTCTCGGGATCTGAGTCAGCAACAATGCCGCCACCTCCCCAACAGCGTATCGTCCCTGTTTCTCCCGCTGGTTCTTTAGCCGACCCCCTATCACATAGCATTGTGCGAATAGCGATGTTGCTGTCCAGAGTGCCGTCCAGCCCGCGATAAAAAACCGTTCCGCAGTAAGGGCCACGCCAGTGAGGCTCTAGTTCCCGGATGATTTCCATGGCGCGAATTTTGGGTGCGCCAGTAATGGAGCCGCCGGGAAACGCATCGAATAGCACCTGCATGGGTAAAGCGCCGTCTGAGAGCTGCGCACGAATGTGGCTAACCAAGTGGTGCACATTCTGGTAGGACTCCAAAGCGAACAGGCTATCTACCGTGACCGACCCAGCCGCGGCATGGACGCTCAGATCATTGCGCAGCAAGTCCACAATCATCAGGTTTTCAGCGCGGTCTTTCTCTGACGCTTCCAGGTCAGCAGCATAAGCCGCATCTTCAGAAGGGTTCTTGCCTCTGGGGCGGGTACCTTTGATCGGGCTGGTTTTAACGGTGCGGCCGCGAATGTCTAAAAAACGTTCTGGGGAAATGGACAACACCGCGCGGGCGCCGGTTTTAAGGAACGCACTGTAGGGAGTGGGGTTAGCCTCAGCCAATGCCTGAAATGCAAGCCAGGGGCTCCCTGAATAGCTGCCTTGGAATTCCTGAGAGAGGTTTGCTTGGTAGCAGTCGCCAGCGTTGATGTAACGCTGAACAGCATCGACACCAGCCTTAAATTCTTCGGCGGGTTGCCGTGCTTTGAACGGCGAAACGATCCTCCATTCGGCTATTTTGCTTACAGGCGGGGTGGCGCGCCATGAACGAAGCTCGGCCTGGGTTTGTTTCGGGCATTCAGGGTGAATCCAAAGGTGATAAGTATCGGTTGCCCGGTTGTGGCTGGCGGCCCACAGATAAAAGCCTGCAAAGAGCAGGGGAGTTGCAGGTACAGGGCAGAGTGCGGAAAGGCGCTTCTCCTTCATATACCCGAATTCGTAGCTCAGGAAACCTATCCATCCGCCTGTGAGAAAGCGTTGTGTTTCTTGCATCGGGACTTCGTAGCGCTGAACCAGGCTTTCCATGTCCGCAGACAGCTTGCTCGTAGTCAGAAACCCGCTTACCCCGGCGTCTACACACTTTGTTTCAAACGCACACGCCGTAAAGCCGCTAAAAGACCCGCGACCATCGCCGACACCGATGCTGCCGAGGTAGGCAAACTCTGGCTGAATGGCGGCATGGGCAAGCAGTTGTTCATATTCTTGCCGGCTAAGCAGAGAGGAAACAGGAAGTGGCAAATTAACTCCGGTTAATTGGAAGAATGATACTCAGGCCACAAAACGGGCATTGTCGGCGCCGGAGGAGCGTTGGTTTAATGCAACATGCTCACAAACAACAACTGCCAGCCCGGAGTCGGAAAACGGCATTCTAGCTGAGTTGGCCAGTCTTAGCGTGGAAATTGACGCAAATAAAAACAGGAACAAGAATGATGCATTATGTTGGAAAGTCTCTGCTGCGTGCCATTTTGCTTACGGCCTTTTTCATGGCCCCTTCGGCGAATGCAGAGAAAGCTCCCCCTACTGAACTCACTGAAGATCAGGAGATGGCTATAAAGCATGAGTTGTCGAAATATGCCGTCATTGGTCAGCAACAGGTCATCCGTTTAACCGAACAGGCAACCACAGAGTACTCAGGCACATTGACGGATTCGCAGCTCAATATGCCCGGTGCGTGGATGCTTCTAGAGGACGGCAAAACGATTAAACGGATCGATCTTGATGGGCAGGCTGAGGACGCGCCCGCCCAAATACGTATTCTGATGTATCGCGCCGCGTTAAAGTCCGTTGCTCGTAGAGGGAAGATTCACGCAGCAGCGATCCTGTACACCGGAAAGCTACGCGAAGATAGCGACGATGAAGCGCTGGTGATTGAATACGAGCATCGTTTAGGTATTGCCGGAAACAAGGTTGTTCCGTATCAGGTAGAAAACGGCAGGGTGGCTTATTCTGAGCCGGTTGCAAGCGAAAAGCCTTTTCAGATTTTTTACGACAGCAAGTCAGATGCAAAAGATGGCTCTAATTGATTTGAGACCCGCGTCGCGATTTGTTACGGCCTGTAAGTATTGGGTTAAGAACTGTGAATGCAGTCACGGACTAGGACTGTAAAACAATCTTAAATGGTTTCGTGGAGTGGCGAACTTCACACCCAAAACTAAAAACTCAGATAAAAACAAAATGAGTTTATAAGGAGATAACAATGAAAGGCCTGAAAAAAATTGCTCTGGCAACAGCTATTGCTGCTGCACCTTTTGCAGCCAACGCAGAACTGCAAGCTATGAACGACACTGCAATGGGCGACGTGACCGGTCAGGCCGGTGTCACCATTGAGCTCGAAACCAAAGTCAGCATTGGTCAGTTCAAGTACACGGATGAAGGCTCCTTCGCGGTAAACGACATCGTTCTTGGTGGTGCGGGTGTGACAACCGAAGGTCAGGTGCTCGATGGTGCCGGCGACGTCACGAACGGACTGCTAGATCAGCTGAAGATCGATATCGACATCGCTGATACCGGCAATGCTGTCATTCACGTTGGCTCGCTACAGACAGACCCTGCAACTGGCGCACCTGTCCCCATTGATTGGGGTCTGACCGTTGGATCTATGCAGCTGGAAGGAACCGGTGGCACCACAACTCTGATCTCTAACCTGAGTGGCTACGGTAACTTGGCTCAGTTGGATATCGAAGTGGATACTGCTACTGATCACCTGAACCTTGTAGCGGCGTTCGACGTTACAGATATGGACTTCGACGTTGAGTTCTTGGGTGTTGGTATCCGTGATCTGCAGATCACCGGTGCAGGCAATAACTTCGACTACGATGGTGATGGTTCGATAGTGACTGCAGATGCTGATGGTGAATTTGGTCTTGATCCCAGCAACCCGGCAGACCAGCTGAAGCTTGGTGTTTTAACTAAATTCGCCAACGTAAATCTGGATGTTTACAAAGGCTCCGGCCTAGGCGCATCCACTGCAACTGACGTTCTGCGTATCGACGTGAACAACGTTTATATGGACATGACTATCGGTGCAGTTGAAATCGGTGGTACCTCTATCGGTTCACTGGCCATCGACAACCTGGCTGTAACCGACACCAAGCTGGCTGTATACGGTCACTAATCTGACCTAACAACTAGCTGTGTTAAAACGCCCCGCATTGCGGGGCGTTTTTTGTTTCCGAATAGGCAATAAAAAACGGCAGCTTAAGAATAAAGGCTGCCGTTTTTTTGAAGCTCGGGAGTGGATGTCGCTAACTACTGATCCGGCACCGCAATAGAAAGATCAAACCCACCACCCGGCCTTGGTGTCAGGGTAATCGGCCCTTCATTGATTCCTTGGGGAATATTTATCTGGTCGATTCCAGGAGGGCTGCCGATGGAAAGGTTCAGGTTCTGTCCGTCAAAACCAATCCCTAGCTGATCATTAAGAAAGGACTGGGTGAAAGGCTCATCCGGAATCTGCATCTGTTGCCCGAAGATCAACGGCGGAATTGTGGGTGTGAATTCTGCCGGTGGCTGCGCTCTGGCCAGTTCTTCCTGGGGCAAAAGTAACGCCCGGCGAAGGAACTCTTCCTCGGCGCTTGCAAGCGCGTCGGATTTACCTTCGTCAGTAAACCTCTGAAGGGCTTCTCGATAGGCTTGGTCTTCCGCTTCAGAGGTAACAGGCTCGCCCGGGGAAATTGTCAGAGCACGAATAATGCGTTGGCGGTCGGCTTCCGACTTTCGGTTTTCTCTCGGTACGATAATAACCGCCGAATCCTTCACGTAGGTTTCGACCATCTCATCGGATGTCATCGCCTGAACGCCTGCGATGGCCGGGATTGAAACGGCAGCCGCAACGGCGGCTGCAATGGTCACAGCCATTCGGGGGGTGTTTGGGGTAGAGTTGGCCGCGCCGGGGTTGTACTCGGTTGGCAGGTTTTGGTGGTTCATAGTCTGGCCTCTTGCTGCGATAAACTCAGGTGCGAGGCGTGTCTGAGGTTACAGCAATCAGTACGCATCCCTATAGTTACGAGTATTCGGGTTGTCCGACAGCAATTCAAGCGCGTGGCCGTCAGTTTGTGATCAGAATCGTTGAATTGTCGTACTGTTACAAAAAACACGGTGAAGAGGGTTAACATAGCCGTGAACTTTTAATACATGGGCTGGCCATAGGGACGCAATGAGCAGATTAATCCGTAGCCGCTTTCAGAGCTGGATCAACCGTAGAATTCCGCGGTCAGATGTCCAAGTACTCACCCAGAGAAACCTTTTTATTTTACCAACGGCCGCCGGCGTGATGTTCGGGTTGCTGTTGTTAATCATGCTGCTTACCGGCATTAACTATCAGAACAGCCTTATTTATCTGGTTACCTTTTTGCTTGGGGCGGTGTTTGTGGGTGCCATGCATCAAACTCACAGAAACCTTTCCGGCCTTGAGCTAACGCTGGTTCAGGCGGCAGAGGGGTTTGCCGGTGATGACATACTTTTTCACTTGCGGGCTGCAGCTGGCAAGGATGACGCCATAGCCCTTACGCTTTCTGCCGAAGACCTGTCGGTGCCCGTAGGCCACGTGTCTTCTGGCCAGTCGGTTGATGTTGCTTTGCCCGTACCTTCTGCATTCCGGGGCTACCTGCGGCCGGATCGCATCAGGATTGAAACCCGTTTCCCCTTTGGCCTGCTCAAAGCCTGGTCGTGGATGAGGCCGGTATCCGCAGCTGTTGTTTTCCCGAGGCCAATCGCAGCCCCCGAGGTAATCAGTGCGATAGAGGATGGCGAACAGACCGCCAGTTCTCGCTCCCCAGAAGGAAATGATCACGCCGAGCTACGGCCTTGGCGCGAAGGCGATATGAGCCAGCGTGTTATGTGGAAGCGCTATGCCCGCAGTGGCCAGATGGTGGTTGCGGATTGGGAAGCGGATAAAGGCAGCCCCCATTGGCTGGATTTTAACGCGTTTGCTGGCACGGACCATGAGTTGCGGCTTGGTTACCTTTCATGGCTGGTTCTAGAACGTGGGAAGAGCGGGGCAAGGTTTGGCCTGAACCTACCTGGACAGGTTATAGAGCCAGATAGCGGCCCGGCCCATGCAACTCGGTGTCTTCGAGCGTTGGCGGTTTGGGGTGAGGAGAAACCAAGAGATGCCTTCGCAGCGCCGCACGGCACGCGCAATTACACGGATTCAGACAGCGCTGCAGTATCGACACCGGGAGCCCCGCGATGAGCTTTTGGAGCCGAACGAAGTGCGAGCCAGAAAAACAAAGCGATAGCTTGCCGTCTCGCGCATTACTCTGGCTGATTGCCAGTTTTGCGTTACTGATGACGCCGCAGCTTGACCGACTTCCCGCATGGCTGATCCTTGTGTGTATTGCACTGGCAGGCTGGCGTTGGCTGGCACAACAGGGTCGTGTTCGTTTGCCTGGCCGATGGCTGCGTACTGGGATCATGCTGGTATTGGTTTCGATATATCTGGTTCGGGTGCAAGGAAGTTTTACCGTGGATACTGCTGCCTCGTTTTTTGTGCTGGCGGTTGGGCTGAAGTGGCTTGAAACACGCACGGTGCGGGATTTTTACGTGCTGTTTTATATTCTGGTGTATCTGGCTACGGTGAACTTTCTGTTTCATCAGGAGATTCATTGGGCGCTGATGAATATCGGCGCAATCGCCTTTTTGCTTATTGGGTTGCAAGTGCTTAACGCACCGGATCTTCCTGGCGGGATGAAAGCGAGTTGGCGCAGGCTGGGCACCATGCTCCTGAAAGTGCTGCCTGTGGTTGTTCTCCTGTTCGTTTTCTTCCCGCGTATGGAGCCTTTATGGAGTGTGCCGCTGGTATCTGACCAGGCGCGCACGGGCATCAGCGACACCATGCGGCCAGGGGATATATCCAATTTGGCACAAAGTAGTGAGCGGGCTTTTCGTGTCACCTTCGGTGGTTCTATTCCGGAGTATCGGGATAGGTACTGGCGAGGACTGATTCTGGATTCCCTCGATGATGGCACCTGGCGTCAGAGCGGCTACGAATCCTATCGACCACCGGGGCGGGTTGATGTAGATGGCGGCGTTGGTGAGCTGACATCCCGTGAGTACGATGTTTTGATGGAGGCAACGGATCAGCGTTGGGCATTTGCGCTTGAAGGCTCCGAGGCTGTGTCGGACAACGTCGTAAAAGAGTTGGATGAGCTATTCCGCTTCCGTCGACCGGCAGATAGTCCGATTCGCTACAGGTTGGCGCTTGAAGGCACTGGTAGATTATCAGCAGACACTCTGACGCCGGGCGAAGCTGATCGCTATCTTCAGCTTCCAGCGGAGGGAAATCCCCGGGCGCGTGCCTTGGCCGATAAATTGAAACGCTCAACCAATGACATGGGCGTGATCCGGTCGCTGCTGAGTCGTTTCCGGGAGCAACCTTACTTTTACACGTTGCGACCGCCCGCGATGCCCAACGACGGTATCGATAGCCTGCTTTTCGATGAAAAGCGTGGGTTTTGCGCACACTATGCTGGTGCCACAACCTTTGTGCTGCGATCAGCGGGTATTCCTGCGCGGGTGGTGGTTGGGTACCAAGGTGGTGAAACCGGAGCAGGCGGCGACTACCTAATCGTTCGCCAGTACGATGCCCATGCTTGGGTCGAAGCCTGGGTTGAGGGGCAGGGCTGGATTCGCATTGACCCCACCGCAGCTATTGCCCCAGACAGAATTGAGTCGGGTTTGCGGGATGCGGTCGCCGATGAAGGTTCTTTCCTGGAGAATAATTGGGCCTCTGCCCAGAGATACGGGGATGTGGCTATTATCCAGTGGGCCAGCTCGCAGCTTGATCGAATTAACTATCAATGGCAGCGCTGGGTAGTTGGGTATCAAGGCCAAAGCCAGCTAGATTTGATGTCTCGTTTGCCTGGCGGGTTCGGCATGCGGGAACTTGGGTACCTAACTGCGGGGATTGTCGGCGCTGCGCTGCTAATCGTGGGTCTCCTATCGGCGTTGCAAGTACGCCGGGGTGTAAGCCGGGATCGCTACCGGCGTGTGCTGGGTGCGTGGTATCAGCTGTGCGGGCGGGCAGGAGTGCCCGTAAGAAGCGGTGAAACACCCGCTGCTTTGGCCTCAAGGCTAGCAATTTCGGAACCTGCGGTTGCGGATTCCGTTAGGCTTTTTGCCCAGACGGTGAACAGCCATTACTATAGGCCCCAATCTGGCTCTCCATCCGCGCGGGAATATAACGACGATCTGAAACGCTTGCGCAGATTACTGGTTACCATGAAGCGACAGCTACACAGGGCAGGCAAACACCGGCCTGGAATGTTCCGCCCCAACTCCCATTCAGGAAAGCACAGTGACTGACATTGCCCTTGAAATGCCTTGGCTTCAGAAGCCCTGGCAGGTTATTCAAAACCGCCTTTCCGAGGGCCGGCTTCCCCATGCGTTGTTGGTTACCGGTGAATGTGGCGTAGGCAAGCGAGCCTGGGCCGATGCGGTTTCAGCCCTGTTGTTGTGCGCTGCCCCTTTGAACAAAGAAGCCGGGGCGCCGGTTGCCTGTGGCCAATGTCGTCAATGTGAGCTGTTTGCAGCATCCAGCCACCCGGATGTTCGGGTGTACTCACCGGAAAAATCCCGGATGATCAGGATCGATCAAATAAGGTCGCTTTCGGCTTTTGCGGTTTCGTCGCCGCAAGTGGCAGGTCGAAAGATTGCGGTTATTGATCGTGCGGATCAGCTCAACATCAATTCAGCCAACGCGCTGTTGAAAACCCTTGAAGAGCCGGTGGCAGATTTTGTACTTCTGCTCTTACAGGAAAGCGGCCGGCCCGTATTGCCAACGATTCGGTCTCGGTGCCAAGTGTTGTCTATACCGGTTCCTTCAACGGAACAGGCTAACCAATGGCTGGCCAGCAAGGTGGCGCATCTTGATGCCGATAAGCAACCTTCAACAGAGCTTATGGTTAAGTCTCTTATGCTAGCGGGTAACGCCCCGCGCCTAGCCTTTGAATACGCCACAGGTGAGTTTCCAGCATTACGGGATGAGGCATTCGACAAGTTCCGCCAATTCATGAAGGGGCAGGTTGCCGTGTCGGAAGCGGCCAAGGCATTCAAGGCATTGGGGCTGGAAGATATGCTCTGGTTGTTCGAAGGTTGGGCGGCAGATTTGGCTCGGCTGTGTGTCGGGGGCACGGCTAATGACCCCGAAGCGGGTGAAATGCTCGGGTTTTTGGCAGGCATCAACCCGGCATGGCGTGCCCATGAATTGTTGGACATGGTTAGGGAGGGCCGCGCAGCCGGTGTCTACAACGCCAACCCCGAATTGGAAGCTAGCCGATTACTGATAGCCTGGCGAGAATTAATGCCCACAAAACGCCGGGTGTCCTAATTGCGCTTTTGCTCAGCACAACTGCTATGATTTGGACTTATCAGGGATTTTTCTCCTGCACGTTTGGTTTAACAGTAAACATTCAAAATTAAAAGGTGTCAGATATGGGGCCCGGATTTGGTGCACGCAGCGGCATTCTTACCCTGACGATCAAAGATAAAGCGGTTTTGTACGCGGCTTACATGCCATACATTCGCCAGGGCGGTCTGTTTATACCCACCCAAAAGCAGTATCAGCTTGGTGATGAAGTGTTTCTGTTGCTGAACCTAATGGACGAGCCAGAAAAGCTCCCCGTTGCGGGCAAGGTTATCTGGATTACGCCCAAGGGTGCTCAAGGCAACCGTGCAGCTGGTATTGGTGTGCAGTTTAATGGTGATGACGAAAGTGCTAGAACCAAGATGGAATCCTATCTTGCCGGCTCTCTGAGTTCTGACCGCCCGACCCATACCATGTGAGGTGCGTCTCAGAAATGAATGATCTTGCCATATCACCAGAAATCTGCGACAGCAAAGCACAGTTGCGAGAGATGGAATGGCCACTGCAGCATATTACTCTGGCCGGTCTAAGTTGGGCGTCTGAAGATGCCTCACAAGGGAGTAATCCGCCGGTTATCATGCTCCATGGCTGGCTGGATAACAGTCTTACCTTTTCCCAAATAGCGCCGGAATTGGCACAGGTTTCGTCTTTATACGCTGTGGATATGGCTGGCCACGGGCATTCTGGCCACCGCCCATCAGGGCAAAGCTACCAACTGATGGAATACGTCGCAGATATTGCAGAACTGATTGAAACCTATTTCTGCGGCTCAGGCCAGAGCGAGAAAGTGGATATTGTTGGGCACTCCCTAGGTGGTATTGTCGGTTCTTTGTATGCAGCCGCTTTTCCGGAAAGGGTGCGTAAGCTGGTAATGATCGACAGTTTAGGTGCCCTTAGCCGGCCCATAAGTGAAACGATTCCGCAGCTTCGTAAGTCGATTAACAAGCGAATCTCCGGCTCTGGTCGCTCAGCTGTTTATCCCGATATAACCGCTGCCGCAAAGGTTCGTGAAGGAGGGCTTAGCCCGCTCAGCCACGAAGCTGCATTGACATTGATTCCCCGCAATCTGAAGCCCGAGGGTAAAGGTTACGTCTGGCGTACAGACGCTCGTTTGCGGCACCCGTCTTCACTGATGATGTCTGAGGATCAGGTAGTCGCTTCTCTTAAAGCGGTTGAGTCTCCGACTTTGTTCGTGCGCGCGAAAGAAGGGCTGCTTGCTAGTCGAAAAGGACTGGATGATCGCTTGAATGCGATGCTGAACATGCAGAAAGTGGAGGTGCCCGGTGGGCATCACTGTCATCTTGATGGGGACACCCGCCCAGTTGCCGATATTGTTAGAAACTTCCTTGAAAATGAGTGATATCTTGCCCAAACCCTTCGTATTTCGCTTGCTTGGTGCCGCGTTGTTACTAACCAGCTCCGCGCTTGCCAGCGCGGCACTGCCTGAAGCCTTACCCAAGGCGTTTGCCCAGTCCACACTTGAGGTGACAACGCCCATTGAGTCGTCTGGGCACTTGGTTCTTTTCAGCCCTGTACGGGAGGTTAACAACGAGATCCGCTCAAAAACCTTGGCCCGCTTACCGGTTTCTGGGGAGGGGCGGCTCTATCAGATCTCCCGAGATTCGAATCGTCGGGAAGCCCGAGAACACTATCTAGGGTTGCTACGTGAGCGTGGTGCGCAAATTCTGTTTGAGTGCTCGGGGATTCGCTGCGGGCGAAGCAACGTGTGGGCAAACCAAATATTCGGCCAGTCAGTTTTGTATGGCCGAGATGCAACGCAGGATTATCTGGTGGCCGGCGTGGTGGCCGACGATGGCAGCCGTTGGCTGACATCTGTGTATACGGTTACCCGGGGCAATCTACGAGAGTACGTTTGGGTCGAGCATTTGAAGGTGGCGCCAGGCGCGACTATCCCAGGTCTCGGTGCGGTTAACGCCCGGGTTCTAGGCCCTGTGATTGTTCCCTGGCAGGGTGGCGTTACCTATCGGTTTGATTGGCAGGCCACAGATCGCAGGAAGATCAATGAGCTTGCCCGGAGTGAGGGCGCCAAGGTGGTTCTTGTGGGTTACTCCGCACTAGCCGCAAGTGAATCACTTAAGGATTCCATGGATCGCGCACGCAATGCGGCGGAGTCCCTTTCTGAGGTGTTGGCTAAAACCGGCGTTTCCAGACAACAGCAGGAATTGCTTATTGTTGGGCCTTCTGTGGTTGTTACCGATCCGGCCCGACAGGGTGATCGAGTTGAAGTGATGGTTATAACGAGGTAGCTATTAAAGGGGAGTGCAGTGCCTGACAATGACGTGTCCAAGGTGTTGGACAGTTCAGATCTAAAGACCACCGAGCCGCATGCTAGCAGCGAAGACCAGCCCCCAGAACCCCGGCGCCAAACGGTTGCTCTTACGCTGGGTAGCGGTGGTGCCCGTGGTTATGCTCATATCGGTGCCATCGAGGTCCTGGCCGAGCGGGGCTATAACATAATCGCCATTTCAGGCTGCTCTATGGGTTCCCTGGTTGGGGGAATGTACGCCGCCGGTAAAATGCAGGACTACAAAGACTGGGTAACCGGGCTTGGTCAGTTTGATGTGCTTAAGTTGCTGGATCTTACCTTCAACTCTTCCGGCGCTATCCGGGGTGAAAAAATCTTTTCTGTGGTACGGGAAATGTTGGGCGACACTCGCATCGAAAACCTGCCACTGCACTATACCGCTGTTGCGACGGACCTACTGGCCCACAAAGAAATATGGTTTCAGGAAGGGCCTCTGGACCGGGCAATCCGTGCATCTGTTGCCATTCCAAGTGTAGTAACCCCCTTGGTTTTAGGCGGCCGGGTGCTGGTAGACGGTGCTTTGCTCAACCCGCTACCTATCATTCCCACCATTTCCGCCCATGCGGACATCATCGTTGCGGTGAACCTCAGCGGTGAGGATGATCGACGCCAAAGAATACCAGATGCTGCATTTTCTGGTAACGGCGAGGAGAATGACGCGGACGAGTGGATGGATACTATTCGCGACAAAGCATCTCGTTGGTTCGACTGGGACGCCTTCAAATCGCTGGGCCCGAAGAAAATGGGCGGCGATAGCCCGGAAGAGAAGATATCGAAAGAGGTGCATAAAAAAGAGCACCATAAGCACAGTGACAAAAAACTGCAGGAAGAGCACGAGACCATTGACTGGGATAAACTCGGAATTGGCAAGTTTGATGTGATGAACCTCACCATCGAAACCATGCAGAGCGCGCTTGTTCAGTACAAAATTGCAGGTTATCCGCCAGATCTATTGGTCAATATCCCCAAGAATGCGTGTCGGAGCTATGACTACCATAAGGCGCCTGAGCTTATTCAGTTGGGGCGTGAGCGTATGGCGGCCGCTCTGGACCGGTTTGAGGAAAACCAGAACAGCTCCGGGCCACTTGCGGTTTGAAACAGCGTATAATCCGGCACTGAATCCGACACTATAGGAAACCGCGTTTGTGACCAGTCCCATTGAAGATCTCCATACCGTTCGCGACTTCCTTCGCTACGCGTCTTCAGAGTTTGCAGCCTCGCCGGTTTTTTTCGGCCATGGCACAGATAACGTGTGGGATGAGGCCGTGCAGCTGGTTATGCGCAGCCTGCATCTTCCACTGGAAGATAACACGCTATTTTTGGATGCGCGGCTGATCCGGGAAGAACGAAGGGTTGTGCTTGAGCGTATCAGGCGCCGTATTGAGGAGCGGGTGCCTTTGGCTTATCTTCTAGGCGAAGCCTGGTTTATGGGTATGCCGTTCAATGTGGATGAGCGTGTGTTGGTACCGCGGTCTCCGCTTGGAGAGTTGATTGAGAACGGGTTTCAGCCCTGGCTGGGAGACAAACCAGTTGAGCGAATACTAGACCTCTGCACGGGAAGTGGCTGTATCGGCATAGGCGCAGCTTCTGTATTTGAAGATGCCAGTGTGGATCTGTCCGATATATCTGCAGATGCATTGGCGGTTGCCGATTCAAACATAGAGCTTCACGAACTCCGCGGCAGGGTGCGTACTGTTCAATCGGATGTGTTCGCGAACATCAGCGGGCAGTACGATATTATTGTGAGTAACCCGCCTTATGTAGATGCGGAAGATCTGGCAGACATGCCGGATGAGTTTCATCATGAGCCTACGTTAGGTTTGGCGGCAGGTGATAACGGGCTGGATATTGCGCACAGGATTATTGCCGGTGCAGCAGAGCATCTTACGCCCGGCGGCTTGCTGGTGGTCGAGGTAGGGAATAGCTGGGTAGCCTTGGATGAAGCTTATCCAGAGCTCCCGTTTACTTGGTTGGACTTCAGAAATGGCGGCAACGGTGTGTTTGCTATCACGAAGCAAGATCTGCGTGAGTGGCAAAGCAAGATTTAAGCTAATTTCTAACAACATCATTACAAGATATTGAATTATGTCAGGAAATACTTTCGGAAAACTGTTCACTGTGACCACTTTTGGTGAGAGTCATGGAGCTGCGTTGGGCTGTATTATCGACGGCTGTCCGCCAGGGCTTGAGCTTTCAGAAGCGGATATGCAAGCAGATCTGGATCGTCGAAAACCGGGTACATCGCGGCATACGACCCAGCGCCGAGAGGCAGACGAAGTTCGAATTCTATCTGGTGTGTTCGAAGGCAAAACCACAGGTACGCCGATTGGGCTGTTGATCGAGAATACGGATCAGCGATCAAAAGACTATTCGAAGATTTCCGAGCAGTTCCGTCCCGCACACGCCGATTACACTTACATGCACAAGTATGGTGTGCGTGATTATCGTGGTGGCGGTCGTTCTTCAGCCCGTGAGACGGCTATGCGTGTCGCGGCTGGCGCCGTAGCTCGGAAGTTTTTGGAAAAACGCTTGGGTATTCGCATTCGCGGGTATTTGTCGGAGCTTGGGCCAATTCGTGCGGAGAAGCTGGACTGGGATCAGGTTCATCAGAATCCATTTTTCTGTCCCGATGCCGATAAGGTGCCGGAGATGGAGGCCTACATGGATGCCCTTCGTAAAGAAGGGGACTCTATTGGGGCGCGTATCAATGTGGTTGCTGAAGGTGTGCCGCCAGGGCTTGGCGAGCCGGTTTTTGATCGCCTAGATGCGGATCTGGCCCATGCGTTGATGAGTATCAATGCGGTGAAGGGTGTTGAGATTGGTGCGGGCTTTGGGTGTATTAATCAGAAGGGTACGGCGCATCGGGATGAGATGACTCCTGAAGGCTTTCTGTCTAATGAAGCTGGCGGTGTGTTGGGGGGTATTTCTTCTGGGCAGCCTGTTCTTGCGAGCATTGCGTTGAAGCCGACTTCGAGTTTACGTTTGCCGGGTCGCAGTATTGATGTGGATGGCAATCCGGTGGAGGTTATTACCACTGGGCGGCACGATCCTTGTGTGGGTATTCGTGCAACGCCGATTGCTGAGGCGATGATGGCCATTGTGCTGATGGATCATTATTTGCGTCATCGTGGTCAGAATGGTGATGTTTCTGTTTCTACGCCGGTGATTGGGCAGGTTTAAGCCCTGATGTTTGGGCGAAGCGATCCAGTCAGAGAAGGCTGTTCAAAAAACGCCCGTGAATACGTCCTTGTAGGGCTTCGTCGCGCCATCCTTGGCGCTTCAGATTTTTGAACAGCCTTCTCTGACTGAATCACCATAACTCCGGGTTTGTTTGACCACACCTTACGGCTAACCTTTGCTCTGATTTCCCTCTTCTTCTTGGACAATGGCTAGGAGCGCTTTTGCGGCGTTGCTTGGTTGGCGGCCGGTTAGCCCGATCCCGCCTAGCACTCTGGTAACCGGGTGTCCCGCTTCCGTTCCTTTCGCTAATACGCCTTCGAGTACTTTCAAGCTGTCATCTACCATTCGCAGTGGTAATACGCTCCAGCCTAGGCCTACGCTGGTCATCATTTTTAGGGTTTCCAGGTAGTTGGTGGGCATTTGTGGCTGCAGAGGTAGGTTTGCCTCCAGAAACAGGCGGCTTACTACGCGGTAAGTGGAGGTGGAGGTGTCTGGCAGTAAGGCTGGATGTTTGGCTAGGTCGGCTAATTTTGGTGTTGGCAGCGAGGCCAGGGGGTGATCCGTGCCCACCACGAAGGCCATGGGGTCTGGCCATTGGGCAAATACGCGGAAGTTTGGGGGCATGCTGTCACTGAGTGTGACGAAGGCTAGATCGGCGTTGCGCTTTCGCATTTGCTCGTAGGCGGCGTCTGACTCCATGAATTGGAGGTTGATGGTTACCTGCGGATATTCACGTTTAAATCGGCGCAGCCACTTTGGTAAGTGGTGAAGGCCTATGTGGTGGCTGGCAATGATGTGTAGTTCGCCTTCTATCAGGCCGGAACCTGGCGAGAGCGCGATGCGGGCGTTGTGGATTTCGTCGAGAATCATTCGGGCATGGGGTAGGAGTCGGCTGCCAGATTCTGTGAGTCGAATTTGTCTGTGGCTGCGGTCTACCAATGTTGTACCTAGCTGATTTTCTAGGGCGGCGAGGCGTTTGCTGATGGCTGGCTGGGTGAGATGTAGCTGCTCAGCGGCTTCAGAAAAGGAGCCTTGATCAACGATGGTGAGGAATGCTTTTAGAGCGTTAGAATCCAAGGTCTGTCTTCCTGTTATGTCCTGTCAGGAAAATCCTATCTCATAACCGATTGGAATGCGATGAATGAAAAACATGAATTGCGGTTATTTGTGGGCCGGCGGTATCATAGGCGTAGAGTATTAATAGAAAGCTTTGACAAAGAGCATTAAAAACACTGTACCTCCAGAGAGTGAGAGAGAACCATGGCGGGCAAGACCTTATACGACAAATTGTGGGACGATCACTTGGTAAAGCAGCGGGACGATGGGTCTGCGCTGATTTACATTGATCGTCAACTGTTGCACGAAGTGACGTCCCCCCAGGCTTTTGAAGGTCTGCGCCTTGCAAATCGTAAGCCTTGGCGCATCGATGCCAACCTGGCTACGCCAGACCACAACGTTCCAACCACAGATCGCGCGAAGGGCATCGAAGGTATTGTTGATCCGGTTTCCCGTATTCAGGTGGAAACCCTCGATAAGAACTGCGACGAGTTTGGGATTCTTGAGTTTAAGATTAAGGATCAGCGCCAAGGCATTGTGCACGTTATTGGGCCAGAGCAGGGCGCGACGCTGCCGGGTATGACCATTGTTTGCGGCGATTCCCATACCTCTACCCACGGGGCATTCGGGTGTCTTGCCCATGGTATTGGTACATCTGAAGTTGAACATGCGCTGGCTACTCAGTGCCTGGTTCAGAAAAAGATGAAAAACATGTTGGTGAAGGTGAATGGCCAGCTTGGTAAAGGCGTTACCGGTAAAGACGTTGTCCTGGCTGTGATTGCCAAAATTGGTACGGCGGGCGGCACGGGTCATGCTATTGAGTTTGGTGGTGAAGCTATCCAGAACCTGAGCATGGAAGGCCGGATGACCATTTGTAATATGGCCATCGAAGCTGGCGCTCGTGTGGGCATGGTTGCAGTTGACGGTACCACCATCGAATACGTGAAAGATCGGCCATTCGCTCCCAAGGGTGAAACCTGGGATGCCGCCGTTAAATACTGGCGTACGCTGCACAGCGACTTGGATGCTGTCTTCGACAAGGTTGTAGAGTTGGACGGCTCAGAGATACAGCCCCAAGTAAGTTGGGGCACGTCTCCGGAGATGGTAGTAGACGTTACTGGCAACGTGCCAGACCCCGCAAAAGAAGAGGATCCGATTAAGCGTGAAGGCATTGAGCGGGCTCTGACGTACATGGGGCTGAAGCCAAATCAGGCGATTACGGATATCAAGCTAGACAGAGTGTTTATTGGTTCCTGCACCAACAGCCGTATTGAAGATCTGCGCGAAGCCGCCGTTGTGGTCAAGGGTCGCAAAGTTGCAGATAGTCTTATTCAGGCCATGGTTGTGCCGGGTTCGGGCTTGGTAAAAGCTCAGGCAGAAGCGGAAGGTTTGGATCGGATTTTCATTGAAGCAGGGCTTGAGTGGCGCGATCCGGGCTGTTCTATGTGCTTGGCTATGAATGCCGACAAACTCGGCCAGGGCGAGCACTGTGCATCTACGTCTAATCGTAACTTCGAGGGCCGGCAGGGCTTTGGTGGTCGTACACATTTGGTGAGCCCCGCTATGGCCGCAGCAGCGGCTATATCTGGTCATTTTGTTGACGTTCGTGAACTGCTGAACTGAGTCACAGGAGAGACTGAATCATGCGCGCATTTACGCAACACAAGGGCCTTGTGGCCCCCATGGACCGTTCCAATGTGGATACGGACATGATTATTCCCAAGCAGTTTTTGAAGTCCATCAAGCGTACGGGGTTTGGCCCAAATCTGTTTGACGCGCTGCGTTACACGGATGAAGGGCAGCCTGATCAGGATTGTTCTCAGCGCCCGCTGAACCCGGATTTTGTGCTGAATCAGGCCCGATACAAGAATGCTAGTGTGCTATTGGCCCGTAGTAACTTCGGGTGCGGCTCCAGCCGCGAGCACGCACCTTGGGCTCTTGATGACTACGGTTTTCAAGCTGTTATTGCACCGAGTTTTGCTGACATTTTCTACAATAACTGCTTTAAGAATGGTTTGTTACCTATTGTTCTTGATGAAAATGTTGTCGAAAGGCTGTTCCAGGAGGTCGAGGCTTCTGAAGGTTATGAGCTGACGGTCGATCTGGATGCCAAAACTGTGGTTACACCAGCCGGTGAGTCCTTTGGGTTTGATGTGGATGATTTTCGTCGCCACTGTCTGTTGAACGGCCTAGATGACATTGGCGTCACCCTCGAAGATGCCGAGCAGATTAAAGCTTATGAAGAACAGCGCCGCCAAGCGGCACCCTGGTTGTTTGGTGCCGGCCAGTAAATGCTGAGTTCCGCGCAGCACTGAACACGTCATTATTAACCAAATTCACCGGGTCAGACCGACCCGGTTATCAAGTATTCGGAAGCCTAATATGTCCAGAAACATCCTTCTTCTGCCGGGTGACGGTATCGGCCCAGAAATTGTTGCAGAGGCTGAGAAAGTCTTGCATGCCATCAATGAGAAGTTTGAGTTGAAGCTCAAATTTGAGTCGGCCCTGGTGGGGGGCGCCGCCCTGGATGCCATCGAAAACCCATTGCCTGCGGACACCTTGGAAAAGGCCCGTAAAGCCGACGCCATTTTGTTGGGCGCCGTAGGCGGCCCAAAGTGGGACGGACTGCCCATGGCGAAGCGTCCGGAGAAAGGACTGCTTGGCTTACGCTCAAACTTGGAGCTGTTTGCCAATCTGCGTCCAGCAATTTTATATCCACAGCTGGCCTCGGCTTCATCTCTAAAGCCTGAGGTAGTGTCAGGCTTGGATATCATGATCGTGCGTGAACTTACCGGGGGCATCTATTTTGGCCAGCCACGGGGTGTGCGCGAGCTGGAAAATGGCGAGCGCGAGGGCTACAACACCTACGTTTATAAGGAATCTGAGATTCGTCGTATCGGCCGGGTGGCGTTTGAAGCAGCGCAGCAGCGCGGCAAAAAGCTGTGCTCTGTAGATAAGGCAAATGTGCTGGAAGTGACGGTTCTGTGGCGCGAAATTATGAACGACCTGCAGAGCGAATATCCAGACGTAGAGCTGTCTCACATGTACGTTGATAATGCCGCGATGCAGCTGGTTCGTGCGCCCAAACAGTTCGATGTGATTGTGACTGGCAACATGTTTGGTGATATTCTGTCTGACGAAGCAGCCATGCTTACCGGCTCAATTGGCATGCTGCCTTCGGCATCGCTGAACTCTAAAAAACAGGGCATGTATGAGCCTTGCCACGGTTCAGCGCCAGATATCGCCGGTAAAGGTATCGCCAATCCGCTGGCTACGATTATCAGCGCGGCCATGATGTTGCGGTACAGCCTTGATGAAGAACAGGCTGCTGCTGCCATCGAAGCGGCAGTTAACAACGTGTTGGATCAGGGGCTCCGTACGGCAGATATTATGTCGGAAGGCGGTACCCGGGTTTCAACCCGTGAAATGGGTGACGCGGTACTGGCTGCTCTGTAAATTACGATGCTCTCTGTAATTTACAATACCACCCGACAGCAACACGATGCGGTTGCTGCGGGATCATTCTTCCTGTCCCTGCCAGCGATATAGGTAGCGGGTGGGCATAAAAGAGGTTCAAAGGTCGCACATGAAGCGGGTTGGACTTATAGGATGGCGCGGCATGGTGGGCTCAGTCCTCATGCAGCGCATGCGCGAAGAAAATGATTTTAGCGATATCGATCCGGTATTTTTCTCTACATCACAGACTGGCCAGCCAGCACCGGATGTGGGGAAAGAGGGTGTTCCACCTTTGCAGGATGCGTTCGATATTGAAACCCTCAAAACCCTGGATGTAGTGCTGACCTGCCAAGGTGGCGATTACACCAATGCGGTTTATCAAAAGCTGCGTGATGCAGGCTGGAAGGGTTACTGGATTGATGCGGCATCTGCACTGCGGATGGCGGATCATTCGGTTATTATTCTAGATCCGGTTAACCGCAATGTAATCGACGCGGCGCTTGAAAGCGGCGTGAAAGATTATGTGGGTGGTAACTGCACCGTCAGCCTGATGATGCTTGCCCTGGGTGGCTTGCTGGAGCAGGATCTGGTCGAGTGGGTGTCCCCCATGACCTATCAGGCTGCTTCTGGCTCTGGCGCCCAGAACATGCGCGAATTGCTTAACCAGATGGGTGAGCTTAATCGCAGTGTTGGAGAAGAGCTGGAAAGCCCGTCCTCGGCAATTTTGGAGATCGATCGCAAGGTAACTGAAACCATGCGTTCCGACGGATTTCCTACTGAGCACTTTCAAGTGCCTTTGGCTGGCAGCCTTATCCCGTTTATCGACAAACAGCTTGATAACGGCATGAGCAAGGAAGAGTGGAAGGCTGGAGTAGAGACCAACAAAATTCTTGGTCGCTCAGACAATCCGATCCCCATTGATGGCCTTTGCGTACGGATTGGCGCCATGCGCTCCCACAGCCAGGCTCTGACCATCAAGCTGAAGAAAGATCTGCCTGTCGCAGAAATTGAATCTATTCTGGCGAATGCCAACGACTGGGTGAAAGTCATCCCTAATGATCGCGACGCGAGCATTGAGGAGCTGACTCCTGCCAAGGTGACCGGCACGCTGAGTGTACCTATCGGACGTATCCGTAAATTAGCTATGGGGCCGGAGTATATCTCTGCGTTTACTGTGGGTGATCAATTGTTGTGGGGGGCCGCTGAGCCTCTGCGCCGTATGTTACGGATTCTGCAAGAACGTTAAGAAATGTTACACAGAGGCAATAAATGCCAACTGTGTCCGGTTTCAGGAAGCCGGTTAAGGGGCGGAGGCTGATTTCAGGCTCCGCCCCTGTTATTTTCAGGGACACTAGGGAGTTCCGTGCAACTGATAAATAAATGGTGCAAGGATTGCAGCTGGTTGATTGATAAAAGAGGTTTTATCAACAATACTTGCCGGACTGAAAATTAAAGACGCGACATATTAATCCAGAATTATCCAGACGGAAGTCATCCCACCTCGTCCGATTCTGTTTAGACAACAGTCGCGGATAACGGAGACTGGAAAGGAAAAAGCATGAAGGTACGCAAGCTTGCGGTTGCACTGGCTCTGGCGGGAGGGCTCGGATCCGGCGTCGCTCACGCTCTCGGGTTGGGAGAAATTGAACTACAGTCCTATCTGAATGAGCCAATGGACGCGGAAATTGTTCTGCCACAAAGCCAGGGTATAGATCCTGGTGATGTGTTTGTGAACATAGCTCCAGAAAGGGCTTATCAGCGGCTTGGCCTGGAACGGAACCAATTTCTTGGAAAACTTCGTTTTGACGTAACGACCCGTGCCAATGGCAGTCTGGTGGTGAATGTCTCCTCACGTGAACCACTGAGGGAGCCGTACCTAAACTTTCTACTGGAGTTGACTTGGCCTAATGGTCGGTTGATGCGCGAATATGCTGTTTTGGTAGATCCCCCGGTTTACGCCGAAGATTCCGGCGTTTCAGAGTCAGTGCGTGCGCCATCTAGCGCTCCGGCGGCTCAGTCACAATCAGCTTCTTCCACCCGCAGCACTGAGTCGGTTCGTCGACAGGCCAGGGTAGATCAGTCACGTAGTAGTGGTTATCAATCAGATACGTTCGGGCCTACAGGGCCGTCTGATACTCTCTGGACTATCGCGTCTTCTGTTCGACCGGATAACAGCCTTTCAATGCAGCAAGTCATGTTGGCATTGCAGGATCTGAATCCGGATGCGTTTATTGGCAATAACATCAACCGGCTTAAGCGCGGGCAGGTACTGCGTGTTCCGACTGCAGATCAGATCCGTAGTCGTAGTCGTGCTGAGGCAACCCAGACGGTTGCGCAGCAGAATCAGGAATTTCAACAGCCCAAGCGCACCGTGGATGCCACTGCAGCAGCCCCGCAGCCAAAGAACACGGGCGCTGGGGATACTGCAGCGAGCGGTGATGAGCTCAAGCTCTTGGTTGCCGACAATGAAGGTGGCAGGAACGAGGCTGAGGGTGGTTCTGCCGGTGGTGATGGTCAGTTGGCCGGTGGTGTAGATGCGGGTAAAGCCGTGGCCATGGAAGAGCTAGAAAGCGCTCGCCGCGAAAACGACGAGCTCAACACCCGGGTTGACGATCTTCAGGATCAGGTTAAGACGCTGCAGCGTTTACTTGAACTGAAAAACAACCAGCTTGCAGATGTCCAGCAAGGCGCTGCAGCTAACGATGCCGCAGCCCAAGAAGCGCCAGCGACTGCTGGTAGTGCTGACGCCACGCCGGATCAGAGTGGAACCGTTGCTGGTGCGACTGATCCCGCTGCTGAAGCTAGTCAAACTGCTGAAGTTGGCCAAGCTGACCAAGAAGGTACAGCCAATTCTGAACCGGCTGATGGAGAAGCTGGAAGCCCGGGTGATCCTGCTGAGCAATCGTCCGAGCCGGCTGACCAGGATGCCGAGCAGAGCGTATCCACCGGCCAGTCAGACGTTACACAAGCGGAAGCCGCCGAAGACAACGCCGGGGCAGCTGAGCCTGAAGGCGCAGCACCCGAAGCGCAACCGGTTGCAGGTGCCGAGACATCAGACCAGCCCCCACAAAGCGAGCCTGAGGCACAGCCTCAACCTGTCGCCGAAAAGGGCTTTCCGAGCAACTTAATTGATGCCATTACCGGCAATACGATTTATCAGGTTGCCTTGGGTGGCGGGCTCGTTCTCCTTTTGTTGCTTCTGTTGTTGCTTGCGCGTCGCAATGCAAACCGCGAGAAAGCCTTTTATGAGCAATTGAATAGCGAAACTGAAGGGCCTGATAACGACGCTTTTGATCTGAGCCTCGACGACGATGAACCTGAGCAGGGCGTAGCTGGTGATGCGCTTGAAGAAGCCGACGCCTATATGGCTTATGGTCGCTACGATCAGGCTGGTGAGGTTTTGGAAACCGCTATTTCCCGTGAGCCAAGTCGTACCGATCTCCGACTGAAGCTGCTTGGTGTTTATGCAGATAACCAGGATCGTGACTCATTCGAGAAACAGTTTGGCGAAATTCAGGCTTTAGACGACGAAGATGCAATTGCTCAGGCGAGTGATCTTCGTGCCCGTCTTGAAGAGGCCGAATCAATGCCAAGCATCGATGATCTTGAATCACAGCTCCGCTCAGGATCCTTTAGGGACGAAGCCAGTGTTTCCGACGACTTTGCGCCTGAAAAGTCTGAGCCGGTTGAGAGTGAATTTGGTGCAGACGAAACGAATTTCGGTCTTGATGCGCTAGACGAGACAGATCAACCACCTGAAGACGACAAGGAAGACGACGAGAGCAGTGACGGCCTGATCGAATACGATTTGTCCGGGCTTGAGCTTCCGGATGCCAAAGACGAGGCAGGGGAAGATGCTTTTGAAGAGGAAAGCGATTTCTCCTCATTGGAAATAGATCTGGACGATCCTGAGGTTGAGGAACCGCTTGAGTATTCGCGCGAGACGTCTTTTGAGAATACTGCCGAGAGCACTCTCGAAGATTCGAATGAAGAATCATTTGAAGATGCGTTTGAGTCGCTCGAAGATTCCACTGGATTGGCTTCTAATGACGTACTGGAGTCTCGGTCAGACATTGAAAGCACGGATCTTGATTCTCTTGATGAGTCCTTTTTGGACGAATTGGATGCAGAGCTAGACAAGGTTGCCGGTGAAAATGATGAGTTTGGAGACTCTGACCTGGAGGAGTCTGCTCTTGACGATTTGGAGCTGGATGTATCCGATGAAGATCTAGCCCTTATGGAAGAGTTCTCGGAATCCACGGATCCCTCAGATGTCAGCCTAGAGGACGACGGGTTGTCTTTGGACGATGAGCTGGAGCTTGAAGATAGTCTCAGTGAAGTCGATCTGACAGATGAGAACGACGAGGCAAGCCTGGAGCGGGAGTTCGACGATTTGGAAGATCTGCCAGTTGCCTCTGATGAAGTTCGGGATGAAACTCTGAAGTCACCCGTTGCTGAAATCGATGAAAGCGATCTTGGTGACGATGATGATTTTGATTTCCTCGCGGGAACAGACGAAGCAGCGACCAAGCTTGATCTTGCAAGGGCTTATATCGAGATGGGTGACAGTGACGGCGCTCGTGACATTCTTGAAGAAGTTGCCCTCGAGGGAGATGGGGAGCAGAAAACCGAAGCACAGGATCTGCTTAAAAACCTGTCCTAATCCGTTATAATTGGATTATCGAGTCAGCAAACGCCGGCCGCTGGGGAATATCCTGGCACTAAGCCGGCGTTTTGCTTTTACAGCAACATACTTTTCGGATTCACACGTGTTTCTCTACCCCCAGGAACTCACAACGAATAATGTCATCGGTGGCGGTCGGGTTGCCCTGGCTTTCGAATACGACGGTCGTGAGTTTCATGGCTGGCAGTTACAGAAATCGGGAGTGCGCTCTGTTGAGGCAGAGCTGACCAAGGCCGTATCAAAAGTTGCTGACCATCCGGTCGATCTTGTTTGCGCTGGGCGTACCGATGCTAGGGTGCACGCAAGTTATCAGGTTGCCCATTTTGAGACGCCGTCCATTCGAAGCCTGCGCTCGTGGGTTATGGGCATTAACACCGCTCTACCGTTTGACATTTCTGTGCACTGGGCAGGTAACGGCAGTGATGATTTTCATGCCCGTTTTTCTGCAATCTACCGGCGATATCGCTACGTTATTTACAACAATCCGGTAAGGCCGGGCATTCAACGTGGGCAGGTAAGCTGGACGTTTCGGGAGTTGGATGCAGATCGAATGCATAAAGCAGCTCAAACTCTTGTTGGCGAACATGATTTTTCATCATTTCGTGCGGCCGGGTGTCAATCCCGAACGCCGGTTCGCTTTCTTGAGCAGATACACGTAACCCGAAAAGGCCACTTTGTCGTAATAGATGTGCAGGCTAATGCTTTTTTGCACCACATGGTTCGTAATATTGCTGGGGCTCTGATGGCAGTCGGTACGGGAAAGCAGTCGTTATCCTGGATTCATGACATACTGGCTGCGAAAGATCGTACTCTTGCTGGCGTGACGGCGCCGCCCCATGGTTTGTATCTGGTGGATGTGGGTTATCCGGAAGGCATTCCCATACCAGCCGCTGAGTGCGGCCCTGCTTTTCTGAGGCCTTGGTTCAGCAAAACAGAAAATAGCCCGGTGTATCCAACGTATATTCATCAGAAACAAAAACCGGTACAGGCACCATGAATACGCGCATCAAAATTTGTGGCTTGACCCGTGTTGAGGATGTGAAAGCCGCCGTTACTAAGGGTGCAGACGCCGTGGGCTTTGTGTTTTACGAGCCTAGTCCCCGTTCGGTCACTGTTGGGCAGGCTGAGGTTCTTGCCCGGCATGTCCCAGCGTTTGTATCAGTGGTTGGGCTGTTTGTGAACCCATCGAAAGAGCAGGTTAGGGACGTTCTTGATCGTATTCCCATTGATCTACTTCAGTTCCACGGCGATGAGACCCCAGAGTTTTGCAGCCAGTTTGGCCGGCGCTGGATTAAAGCTGTGAGGGTTCAAAAATCTGAACAAATTGAACAGGCTCTGAGTGATTACCATCTCGCTTCGGGTTTGTTAGTAGATGCCTGGCACCCCAATCAGTATGGAGGCACAGGCAACTCGTTTAACTGGGACTTGATCCCTTCGGAGCGCTCCTTGCCTCTTATATTGGCCGGTGGGTTGTCATCTGCTAACGTTGCCCTTGCTATCGAGAAGGTGAAGCCTTGGGCTGTTGATGTCAGCGGTGGTGTTGAAAAAAGCAAAGGCATCAAAGACATCGAAAAAATTTCTGACTTTATTAGAGAGGCTCACAGTGTCTGTAAAACTAACTGAAGAAATGCTCGCTGCACTGCCGGATGATCGGGGGCATTTTGGTGCCTTTGGCGGACGATTTGTTTCCGAAACGCTGATGGACTCCCTGATGACTCTGGAAAAAGAGTACCTTCGATTAAAGAAGGATCCAGAGTTTCAGGCGACGTTTGATAAAGATCTTGCAGATTATGTTGGTCGCCCCAGCCCGCTGTATTTTGCTGAGCGATTGACTCGCGAAACTGGTGGTGCGCAGATCTGGCTAAAGCGAGAAGACCTTAACCACACGGGCGCTCACAAGGTAAACAACACCATTGGTCAGGCCCTGCTTGCCAGTTTTTTGGGTAAGAAGCGGATCATTGCCGAAACGGGCGCAGGGCAACACGGTGTTGCTACGGCCACCGTGTGTGCCCGACTTGGCCTTGAGTGCCATGTTTTTATGGGCGCGGAAGACGTGCAGCGCCAATCGTTGAACGTATATCGCATGAAGCTTCTTGGGGCTGAGGTGCATGCAGTTGAAAGCGGAAGCCGCACGCTAAAAGATGCCATGAACGAGGCCATGCGTGATTGGGTGAGCAATGTTGATGACACGTTTTACATCATTGGAACCGTCGCAGGGCCACACCCTTATCCGTTGCTTGTTCGTGATTTTCAGTCAGTTATTGGCCGTGAGGCCCGCGAACAGTCACTGAAACAAGCCGGTAAACTACCGGATGCGTTGGTTGCCTGTGTAGGTGGCGGCTCTAACGCCCTTGGCCTTTTTTACCCGTTCCTGACAGACGAATCTGTGCAACTCTACGGCGTGGAAGCCGGCGGATTAGGTATTGAGACCGGAGAACATGCCGCGCCTCTGTGTGCCGGTCGCCCGGGTGTGCTGCACGGCAACCGAACCTATTTGATGGAAGATGAAAACGGCCAGATTTCGAGTACGCACTCTGTGAGCGCCGGCCTGGATTACCCGGGAGTGGGGCCTGAGCACAGCTGGCTGAAGGATATTGGTCGCGCCAATTATGTGTCGGTAACCGACGAAGAGGCGCTCGATGCTTTCCGCATGCTCACCCTGGTTGAAGGTATTATGCCAGCGCTGGAAACCTCCCACGCGGTCGCTTATGCGGTCAAACTTGCAGCTACCATGGGTAAAGACCAGGTGGTTGTCATCAATATATCTGGTCGCGGTGACAAAGACATTCATACCATTGCGCAATTAGATGGTATCGAACTTTGAACAATAGACAGGAGCAGGCATGAGCCGAATTGAAGGGGTTTTAAAAAACCTCAAAGGACAAGGCCGGAAGGCACTTATTCCGTTTATTACCGCCGGTGATCCCCACCCCGACCATACGGTGGGCCTAATGCATAGCATGGTTGATGCAGGTGTAGATATCATTGAGTTGGGCGTGCCGTTTTCTGATCCTATGGCCGATGGCCCGGTGATTCAGTTGGCCTGTGAGAGGGCGCTCACGCACGGTACCTCGTTGCGTCGTGTTTTGGCGATGGTAAGCGAGTTCCGAGAAACCAATAACACAACCCCAGTGGTATTGATGGGCTATCTTAACCCCATTGAAGCCATGGGTTACGAAGCTTTTGCCGATGCGGCCATAACAGCGGGCGTAGATGGTGTTCTTACCGTGGATCTGCCACCGGAAGAGGCCGATGACGTTGCGCCGTTGTTCTCCCAGAGAGGGTTGGACCCTATTTTCTTGCTGGCGCCAACCACCACCGATGAGAGAATTCGTGCAATTGCCGATCACTCTTCGGGATATGTGTACTATGTTTCATTTAACGGCGTGACCGGAGCTGCCAAAATAAACGTGGATGAAGTCGCTGCCAAAGTGGCGCACATTCATGATTTGACGGCTTTGCCTGTGGGTGTTGGCTTTGGTATTCGCGATGCAGAGACAGCCGCAGCGGTGGGACGGGTATCCGATGGTGTAATTGTTGGCAGCGTGTTAGTCGATACAATAGCCAAAAATCAGGCAGACATCGAAGCGCTTAAACGGGCACTGACGGATCTGCTCAACCCGATGCGTGAAGCACTGGACAGCCTGGCTTCCTGACCCGAAAGGTAAGGGTAGGCTGGAATCAAAGGACAGGATAAAACCATGAGTAACTGGCTGGACAAGATAATGCCGGGCAAAATTCGCTCGGAATCCAATCGCAGAACAGGCGTGCCTGAAGGGCTTTGGAAAAAGTGTCCAAAGTGTGGTGCCTTTCTCTACAAGCCGGAGCTGGAGAAAAACCTCGATGTTTGCCCCAAGTGTAATCATCACCTGAGGGTTGATGCCCGCCGTCGTCTCGACATTTTCCTTGATGAAGATGGCCGGGAAGAAATTGGCGAAGATCTTGAACCTTGGGATCGGCTGAAATTTAAGGACACCAAACGCTATAAGGATCGCCTCACCCAAGCTCAGAAGTCCACGGGTGAGAAAGACGCGCTGGTGGCCAAGAAAGGCAAAACCTTAGGCGTTCCGCTGGTGGCTTGTGCGTTCGAGTTCGGGTTTATGGGCGGCTCTATGGGGCAGGTTGTTGGGGAAAAGTTCGTGCAGGCTGCCAATGTGGCGCTAGCAGAGCGTATTCCTCTGGTCTGTTTTTCTGCCAGTGGTGGCGCTCGGATGCAGGAAGCGATACTTTCGCTGATGCAGATGTCTAAAACTGCAGCTGTACTTGAACGCATGAAGCAAGAGGGCATACCCTACATTTCCGTGATGACAGATCCGGTGTTTGGTGGTGTATCTGCCAGTCTTGCGATGCTGGGCGACCTCAACATTGCCGAACCCAATGCCTTGATCGGTTTTGCAGGGCCCCGGGTTATTGAGCAGACGGTTCGTGAAAAATTGCCTGAAGGATTCCAGCGCAGTGAGTTTCTGCTGGAGCACGGCGCGATCGACATGATCCAGCACCGACACCAAATGCGTGAGCGTATTGCCCACGTATTGGCGAAGTTTACCGGCCAGGATTCGCCGGGCACGGACGAACCCATCGAATTTGAAATAACGGAAAAACCAGACGTTGACACTCCCACCGAGTAAGGAAATATCTCAGCCCCCGCAAGCAGCGGGGGCTGGCGCCACTCTTGATGAATGGCTGTCTTGGCTAGAATCGATCCACCCTACGGAAATTGATCTCGGGCTTGACCGGGTTCTTGTGGTGCTGCGCCGGCTGTTCCGACACAAACCAGCAGCGCGGGTGATAACGATCGGTGGCACCAACGGCAAGGGCAGTACGGTTGGCACCCTTGAGACGCTTCTGCAGGCGGCCGGGCGACGCACCGGCGCCTTGACGTCTCCGCATCTTCAGACCTACAACGAACGTATTCGTATTGACGGCAAAGATGTGAACGACGCGACACTTATCTCCGCCTTCGAGAAAGTAGAGGCTGCTCGTGGCTCGGTAACTCTTACCTATTTTGAGTTTGGCACTCTGGCAGCGTTTGTTGCTCTTGCGGAGTCCGGTGTGCAGGACTGGATTCTTGAGGTTGGCCTTGGCGGCCGACTTGATGCGGTTAATGTGATAGATCCCGATCTTGCAATTATTACGTCTGTTGATATCGATCATGTGGCTTTTTTGGGCGACAACCGTGAAGTCATTGGGTTTGAAAAAGCCGGCATACTTCGCCCCGGCATACCGGCCATTGTTGCTGATATGGATCCGCCAAGCTCCGTGCTTCAGCAGGCTGCCGCTCAGAAAGTAGCGTTAGTTAGAGCAGGGCAGGACTACACCATCCGTGAGAGGGTGGCTGCCGGTGGTGAAGTGTCTGTTTCTCTGGAGAGTCAGGGGTGGGTTGTCAGGCTGCCGGCTGGGCCTTTGCCGGTTCAGAGCGTGGCGGCTGCGGTTATGGCTATGCGTACGCTTGAACCGGATATGGAGGTGCCCGCCCTGGAGGCCGCTATAGCGCAGGTAAGTGTACCGGGGCGCTTTGAGCGCCTTGAGCGAGAGCCCGACTTGTATGTCGATGTGGGTCATAATCCACATGCTGCCACCTGGCTTTCTGCACGACTCAAAACCCTGAAGGAAGGTGGCCGGAAAGTTCGCGCAGTGTATGCGGCACTTGGTGATAAGGATGCGAAAGGCGTGGCCACGGCCATGGCTCCGGTAGTTGATCACTGGTACTTGGCAGGGTTGGATGTGCCGCGGGGCTTAAGTTCTGAATCTTTGAAGGTAAAGCTTGAGTCTTGCGCGTTAACGCAGGTAGGCGCTTATGATTCAGTAGCCAATGCCATTGCAGCAGCAAAAATCGATGCGACTAACAATGACATTGTGATTGTTTTTGGTTCATTTTTTACCGTTGCGCAAGCGCGCTCGCTGCTGCTGGAAGCATGAGGTTATCTTGCCTTAAACTTTGTCCATAGCGGGTTGCAGAGCTTTGAGTTATGGCGGGTGGGCAGTTAGTATGACTCAGCAAAAATGAACGGGGAGCCGAGTAACGTGGATGGACTAAAGCAGAGAATAATTGGGGCGCTGGTGCTGATTTCACTGGCCGTTATCTTTGTTCCTATGGTTTTTGATGAGCCTCACTCAGAACGAACCTCCACCTCGATCAATATTCCCGAAGAGCCGCCTTTCCCGGAAGTGGAGGCGCCGGAATCGGATATAGCGCCGACACCCTCATATCAGAAAGATCAAACTGCGAGCTCAGACTCAACTAGTCAGGACTTTCGCATTCTGGAAAATGATGAGCCAGCTGCTCAGCCTGCGCCAGCACAGCCCGGCAATACCACACCTGAAGTTGCAGCGCCGGCGGCCTCTCAGCCAGAACCTCCCCAGCCAGAGCCTTCTCCTTCAGCAGCCCCGGGAAAACCGGAACCCGCGGAGAGCACCGAGCAGGAAAATGCTGAGTTTACTCGGTCTCTTGAGGGCGCCTGGATTGTGCAATTGGGTAGTTTTGGTAATGGCGACAACGCTCGACGCCTCCGGGATAGTGTTCGTGAAAAGGGTTATAGCTCCCATCTTCAGGAAGTCGTTCGTGGTGACAACACCCTTACGCGGGTTTTTAGCGGTCCTTTCGCTGAGAAATCCAAGGCAGAAGCGGCCAAGCGCGCACTGGATGAAGCTTTCAGTCTGAACAGTCTGGTCACTTCCGGCGACAAATAGGGCTTTTAACCTGCTTTATATCACTCTGGCTGTTTGGCGAGCCCGGGTTTCCTGATAGAATTCGCGCTTCCTTTTCTCCACCGGGATTTCCATGGACGCGCTGATCTGGATTGACTGGGTCATCATTGCCCTCATCACAGTTTCCACTCTCATCAGTCTTAAGCGGGGCTTCGTAAAAGAGGCGCTGTCTTTAGTGACTTGGGTGGGCGCGTTCATCCTTGCCCGCACCTTTCACCCTCAGATGCAGGCTTTGCTTGAGAGCACTGTTGAAACGCCGCTTGTGCGACTGATAGCCGCGTTCGCCATTCTCTTTTTTGGAACACTCATTGTCGGCGCAATCATCAACAATATGATCGGGCATCTTGTCCGTGCTACGGGACTCTCAGCGACTGATAGAGTACTGGGCATGGGGTTCGGCCTTCTGCGTGGCATTGTAGTTGTCATTGTTGCGATTGCTTTTATCCGTTACACCCCTCTGGCTCAGGATACCTGGTGGAGGACGTCCGTCATGATAGACCGTCTTGCGGTGGTTGAAGATTGGTCCAGGCGAACATTCGGCGACGAGTTCGCCCGTTTTCTAGAGCCAGATTCTCAAAAGGTCGTGGAACCCACGACCACATCTCGTTAACATTCAGAATTAACACCCGGAGATTACCTTATCCATGTGTGGCATTGTCGGCATCGTCAGTACTTCCAACGTCAATCAAGCGCTTTATGATGCGCTGACTGTACTTCAGCACCGAGGCCAGGATGCGGCGGGCATTGTTACCTTTCAGGATGAGCGCTTTTACCTGCGCAAGGACAATGGTCTGGTTCGTGACGTATTCCATACCCGCCACATGCATCGCTTGGTGGGCAATGTAGGCATCGGTCATGTCCGTTACCCAACAGCAGGAAGTGCCAGTTCTGCAGAGTCCCAGCCTTTTTACGTAAACAGTCCTTACGGTATTACGTTGGCTCATAATGGCAATTTAACCAACGCTGATGAACTGAGCCGGGATTTATTCCGTACCGATCTGCGTCATATCAATACCAACTCAGATTCGGAAGTGCTGCTGAACGTGTTTGCCCACGAACTTCAGAAACTGGGCAAGCTTGATCCTACAAAAGATGAGATTTTTTCAGCCGTTAGCGCCGTTCATCAACGCTGTCGCGGTGCCTACGCAGTTATTGCCATGGTGACAGGGCACGGTATTGTTGGCTTCCGTGACCCCAACGGGATTCGTCCCGTTTGCTATGGTGAGCGCACTGCCGAGTGCGGGCGTAAGGAATACATGATTGCTTCTGAGAGTGTGGCCCTTAGCGCTGCGGGTTATACCTTGGTTAGAGACATTGCCCCAGGGGAAGCCGTTTACATTGAAACTGACGGCACCTTATACACGCAGCAGTGTGCGCCCACCTCACATCTTTACCCCTGTATTTTTGAGCATGTTTATTTTGCCCGGCCAGATTCAATTATGGATGGGGTTTCCGTATACAAAGCTCGGCTGCGCATGGGTGAAACCCTGGCTGATAAAGTGCTGCGGGAACGTCCGGATCACGATATTGATGTGGTTATGCCGATTCCTGATACCAGCCGGACATCCGCCATGCAAATGGCCCATCGGCTAGGCTTGAAATTCCGCGAAGGGTTCATCAAAAACCGCTACATAGGCCGCACCTTCATAATGCCTGGCCAAACCATGCGTAAAAAATCTGTGCGCCAAAAACTGAACCCGATTGATTTGGAGTTCCGGGGTAAAAACGTCATGTTGGTGGACGACTCCATTGTTCGGGGTACCACCTGCAAGGAAATTGTGCAGATGGCGCGGGATGCCGGCGCCCGCAATGTGTACTTCGCATCTGCAGCGCCTCCGGTTCGTTACCCAAACGTATATGGTATTGATATGCCATCGGCCAAAGAGCTGATTGCTCACGAGAGATCCGTTGAGGAAATCCGCGATTTGATCGGAGCCGATTGGCTGCTCTACCAGGATCTTGAGGATTTGGTTACCTGTGTTAGCGATGTGAATGACGGCATAGAAGGCTGGGAGTGCTCGGTGTTTACCGGTGACTATGTAACGGGCGATATTGATGCCGCGTATCTCGAGCGTCTCGATGACGCACGTAATGACATGAAACGGTCTGGGTCGGGAAATGCTGCCTCAACTGAAAATGGCATTATTGATCTCTACAACGACGAAGACTGAGTCATACCAGGAGACGCTCATGACTTTTCACCGCGAAGAAACCATCCAGATTCCCGAATCTGATCTCGACGGTATGTCTCTGGATACTCTGGCGGTGAGGGCAGGGCAGATCCGCACTGGCCAACTTGAGCACAGTGATGCGATTTTCCCCACCTCCAGTTTTGTATACGGCAGTGCGGCTCAGGCAGCGGCACGTTTCGGGGGCGAAGAGGCGGGTAACATCTACTCTCGTTTTACCAATCCCACGGTTCAGGCATTTGAGGGTCGTATTGCTGCCATGGAGGGAGGCGAGCGCGCTGTCGCAACCTCATCGGGCATGGCTGCTATTCTCAGCACGTGTATGGCGCTGCTGAAAAGCGGAGATCATGTGATTTGCTCCCGTGGGGTTTTTGGTACTACCAATGTGCTGTTCCAGAAATACATGGCCAAATTTGGCGTTGAAACAACATTTGTAAGCCTTACGGAAACCAAAGAATGGGCATTGGCCATACGTTCAAGCACCCGTATGCTGTTCATTGAGACACCGTCGAACCCGCTTTGTGAGGTGGCCGATATGGCGGGGTTGGCAAAACTGGCTCACGACAGCGGCGCTTTGTTCGTCGTGGACAACTGTTTCTGCACGCCTGTGCTGCAGCGCCCTCTGGAGCATGGTGCAGATATCGTGATTCACTCTGCAACTAAATACCTGGATGGCCAGGGCCGCTGTGTGGGCGGTGTTGTTGTTGGTCCGCACAAGCACATGGATGAGGTTTATGGTTTCCTGAGGTCTGCAGGGCCCACCATGAGCCCGTTTAATGCTTGGGTCTTCCATAAAGGCTTGGAAACCTTACCAATCCGTATGCGAGCTCACTGCGACAATGCGTTAGAGTTGGCGACGTGGTTGGAGCAGCAACCGGAAGTGGAGCGGGTGTATTACGCAGGGCTTGAAAGCCATCCCCAGCACGTGCTTGCAAAAAAACAGCAGAAAGGCTTTGGTGGGGTGTTGTCGTTTTGCCTCAAGGGCGGTCGTGAAGAAGCCTGGAACTTTATCGATGCAACCCGAATGATATCTATTACGGCAAACCTGGGCGATGTAAAAACTACGATTACCCATCCAGCGACCACAACCCATGGGCGATTGTCTCCAGAAGACAAGTCCAGAGCTGGCATAACTGAAAATTTGATACGTCTCTCGGTGGGCATAGAAGCAGTCGAAGATCTGAAAACAGACTTGTACAGAGGTTTTCAGGTGCTTCAGAACGCAAGTAACACTTAACGTTTGAGCATTCATGGCCGAAACTGCAAAAGCGAAGAAATCAACACAGGAACTGACAGAGAAGCAACTGCGCTTTCGCCGCTTTGCCGCACAGGGTGCGCGCGAAGGTGCGGTGATTGGGCTTATAGCTCTTTGTATTTACCTGACCATGGCTCTTGTGACGTTCAATCCTGCTGACCCGGGTTGGGCCAGCATCGGCCATGAAACCAGCGTGCTTAATTCAGCTGGCCGCTCTGGTGCTTGGCTCGCAAGCCTGCTGAGGGACTTCTTCGGCCATGTCGCTTATCTGTTCCCAATGATGGTGGCGGGCTACGCCATTATGTTAATCCGCCTTCGAAACGATTCTCTGGATTTACACTGGCCATTGTTCCTGATGCGGTTTGGCGGGTTTTTGCTGATTCTGTTGTCCGCTACCAGCCTTCTGTCGCTTTATTCTGTATTTGGTCTAGCCGCCTCATCGGGCGGAGTGCTTGGAACCGCCGTTGCGGATGCCATGGTGCGATTTTTCAACCTTCCGGCAACCACGTTGCTGCTTATAGCCATATTTCTCTTCGCCCTGACGGTTACCGTTGGGCTCTCCTGGTTCTGGCTCATGGATCAGTTGGGCGGGCACACTCTTCGCTTGGGGCAAACACTGAAAAGGTTTGCGACATCTGACAAAACCAAAACAGCCTCGGAGCCCAGCTCTGCACCAGCGCAGAAAACCGATGCTGCAAAGGCTCAGCCCTCTGTTGCCGAACATGAGCAGTCTGGAACACGCTGGTGGCGCAAGATTTCTATGTTTGGTTCGCGAAAGGCAGCCAAACCAAAAGCGCCAATGGGTGAGCGGCTGGAGCCAGGCTTTGAAGGTTTTTCTGCTAGTGAAGAATCGGAGCCCGCGAGACTAGAAAGCTTCAGCTCCCGTGAAGAGACGCCGGCAAAAACCCGAAAGCAACCGCATAGGCAGGACAAGCCAAAAGCTGCGTCGATAGGCGGGCGCTCCCTGAAGATATCGCCGTTTAAGAAGGACGATCAAACACCCCAGGCAAGCAACGGAAAAAGCTCTCAACCGTCTCTGCTTGAAGACATAGAAAGCCCGATTCCACCCATTTCGCTGCTGGATCCGCCAGAAGAGCACAAAGAAAGCGGGTACTCGGAAGAAGCGCTGGAGCACATGTCACGCCTGCTTGAGGAAAAGCTAGGTGATTTCGGCGTATCTGTTGAGGTGGTCGAGGTAAACCCCGGCCCGGTTATTACTCGTTTTGAAATCAAGCCGGCCGCCGGTGTTAAGGTCAGCAAGATTTCCAATCTGGCCAAGGATCTGGCTCGTTCACTGGCGGTGCTCAGTGTCAGGGTTGTGGAAGTTATTCCGGGCAAGTCTGTGGTGGGCATCGAAATTCCAAACGAGAAGCGCGAAATCGTTCGCCTCAGCGAAGTTTTAAGCGCAAGAGTGTTCACCGAATCCAGTTCGGCCCTGACCATGGCTCTGGGCAATGACATAGGCGGCAACCCTATGGTTGCCAACCTGTCAAAAATGCCCCACCTGCTGGTCGCCGGCACCACTGGCTCTGGTAAGTCTGTGGGTGTCAACGCCATGCTGATAAGCATGTTGTTGAAGGCGGGGCCGGACGAAGTCCGCTTCATCATGGTCGACCCGAAAATGCTTGAACTAAGCATTTACGATGGCATTCCGCACTTGCTGACGCCGGTTGTTACCGACATGAAAGATGCCGCCAATGCCTTGCGTTGGTGCGTGGCTGAAATGGAGCGAAGGTATCGCTTGATGGCCAGCTTGGGCGTTCGTAACGTGGCTGGGTACAACCGTAAAGTAAAAGACGCAGCAGAAGCAGGGGAGCCTCTTCTGGATCCCTTATGGAAGCCGGATGAGTATCTGGCAAACGATGAACAGGAACGCCCAGAACTTGAGACGTTGCCGTTTATCGTAGTGGTTATTGACGAATTTGCCGACATGATGATGATTGTCGGGAAAAAAGTGGAAGAATTGATCGCGCGGATTGCCCAGAAGGCGAGGGCGGCCGGCATTCATTTGATTCTCGCCACTCAGCGGCCTTCGGTGGATGTAATCACTGGCCTTATCAAGGCCAACATTCCTACCCGTATGTCGTTCCAAGTGTCGTCCAAAATTGATTCGCGCACGGTGCTGGATCAAGGTGGCGCCGAACAACTTCTTGGTCATGGCGACATGCTCTATTTACCTCCCGGCTCAGGACTCCCAGTACGTGTGCATGGCGCGTTTGTGGATGACGACGAGGTTCATCGGGTGGTAAGCGCCTGGAAAGCCAGAGGCGAGCCTGTTTATGTGGACGGTGTTCTTAACGGTGCAGAAGGTGAAAACTTGCCCGGCGTTCCCACGTTAACGGAAGGCGGGGATAGCGAAGGCGATGCGTTGTTCGACGAGGCAGTAGCCTTTGTAACAGAAGGTCGCCGTGTATCGATTTCCTCCGTTCAGCGAAAATTCAAGATAGGTTATAACCGGGCGGCCAACATTGTTGAGGCCATGGAAGCATCGGGTGTTGTCAGTTCAGCGGGCCACAACGGTGGCCGTGAAGTGTTGGCGCCGCCCCCACCGAGAGATTAGGAGTCGTATCTTATGCAACAGTTTTCCCTAAAGCCTGTATTGGCTGTGGTTGCCGCCCTTTTGTTCAGCAGCTCATTGATGGCCGCCGACAACCAGGATTCGGCGGAAGAATTGGCTACTATGCTAACAAGCTATGAAACCTACCAAGCTGACTTTATTCAAATTGTGGTAAACGACAGCGGCAACAAGGTTCAGGAAACCCGCGGCTCCCTGAAGGCCAAGCGGCCGGGTCTATTTTACTGGGAAACCCGTGCGCCCATGTCGCAGTTTGTCGTCAGTAATGGGAGCAGTGTTGAAGTCTATGATCCAGACTTGGAGCAGGTCACCGTACACAACTTGGACGATCGGGTTCAGACCACGCCTGCACTGCTGCTAAGTGGAGAGGTTGATAACTTGGAGGAAACCTACCGGGTGTCCAGTCGTCAGGTTAACGATGATACCCAGGAATTTACACTGGAACCGAAAAGCGAAGATTCGCTGTTCGTGTCTTTGCGGCTGACGTTCTTCAAGGAGGAGCTTCAGGAGATGCGTATGCAGGATTCTCTTTCACAGCTTAGCGTGTTGAGCTTTGATCACATTCAGCTTAACGACCCCGTCGACGAGAGTGCCTTTGCGCTTGAGTACCCGGAGGACGTTGACGTAATCCGAGACGAAGGCTGAAATGCAGAATAACCTGTTCACAGAGCAGGTCGGGTTCCGGCCTCTAGCGGCGCGTATGCGCCCGGAATCCCTTGAGGACTATGTGGGGCAGATGCACCTCGTAGGGCCGGGGAAGCCGCTCCGTAGAGCCGTGGAGCAGGGGCAACTCCACTCTATGATTCTCTGGGGCCCGCCGGGGGTTGGTAAAACCACTTTTGCAAGACTTTTGGCGAGCGTTGGTGATCTCAGTTTTGAGACGGTTTCTGCGGTTTTAAGTGGCGTTAAGGACATTCGCGCGATTGTTGAGCGAGCGCGCAACCGCAAGCAGTCTCAAGGCCAAGACACGCTATTGTTTGTGGACGAGGTGCACAGGTTCAACAAGAGCCAGCAGGATGCATTTCTGCCACACATTGAAGATGGCACCTTCATTTTTGTCGGTGCTACCACTGAAAACCCCTCCTTCGAACTCAACAGCGCTTTGCTCTCCCGTACCCGTGTGTATGTGCTCAAAAATCTCGAAGAAGCTGATATTCTCCGCATGCTCAGCCGGGCTTTGACGTCAGAGGATGGCTTTAGCGGCCAACTTGCAGTGTCTGACGAGGTGCTGAATGTGATGGCATCGGCATCTGGTGGCGATGCCAGGCGAGCGCTGAACATTCTTGAGATTTCTGCCGATTTGGCGGAGCCAGACAGCGACGGTAAAAACCGAGTTAACCCGGAGCATCTTGAGCAGGTGATGCAAACCAGCTTGCGGCGTTTTGATAAGGGCGGAGACGTTTTTTACGACCAAATCTCAGCCTTGCATAAATCCGTCAGGGGCTCCGATCCAGATGGCTCGCTGTACTGGTTGTGCCGTATGCTTGATGGTGGGTGCGACCCTTTGTACGTCGTTCGCCGTTTGGTGCGCATTGCGAGTGAGGATATTGGCAACGCCGATCCCCGCGCTCTGCAGCTGAGTATGGATGCCTGGTTTGCCCAAGAACGGTTGGGGAGCCCTGAAGGTGAGCTGGCCTTGGCTCAGGCCGTAACGTATCTTGCGCTTGCGCCGAAAAGCGACGCGGTTTACAAGGCGTTCAACCAGTGCATGGCAGATATACGGACGGATCCGGATTACGAGGTTCCCGTGCACTTGCGTAATGCGCCCACAAAGCTGCTGAAAAGCATGGGGCACGGCGATTCCTATCGTTATGCGCACCATGAACCGGATGCATTTGCCGCTGGAGAATCCTACCTGCCCGACGCCATCCACCAGCGCAGGTACTATGAGCCAGTCAACCGTGGTTTAGAGATCAAGCTCTCCGAAAAGCGCCAGCGGCTGGATGCCCTTAATGAACAAAGCCCCAGAAAACGCCATACCTGAGCTCGCTGCAAGGTAGCCCGTCAGCGCTAGCCACCAGCGTTGGCACAGGTATAATGGCGAATTAATTTACATACATCGAAAACCGGAAAATCCAGGATAACCATGCTCGATCCCAAACTCGTCCGTAACCAGACTGAAGAGATCGCCCGACGGCTGGCCATCAAAAACTTCGTTTTTGACATTGCCGCCTTTGAGAAACTTGAAGAGCGCCGCCGAGCCATTCAGGTAAGCACGGAGACCCTTCAGGGCGAGCAGAACAAAAAGTCGAAGTCCATTGGTAAAGCCAAGGCTGCTGGCGAAGACATTCAGCCGTTACTGGACGAAGTGGAGAGCCTGAAATCCCGTAAGTCGGAAGCTGAAGAAGAATTGCGCACCTTGCAAGAAGAGCTCAACAACTTTCTTGCAGGTATTCCCAACCTACCGGACGATAGCGTAACCACGGGTGACAGCGAGGACGACAACGTTGAAGTTCGTACCTGGGGTACGCCTAGATCCTTTGATTTCGAGCCAAAAGATCACGTGGAACTGGGTGATGCCCTTGGTGGACTGGATTTCGAAACTGCCACGCAACTTGCCCACTCACGATTTGCGGTGATGCGAGGGCAGGTGGCGCGCCTGCACCGTGCACTCGCGCAATTTATGCTAAACCTGCACACCGATGAACACGGTTATTCCGAAACCTATGTGCCTTACTTGGTAAATGCGGATGCGCTGTATGGCACCGGCCAACTGCCGAAGTTTGAGGAAGACCTGTTCAAGATGCAGGGAGAGCACCCGCTTTATTTGATCCCAACGGCGGAAGTGCCGGTTACCAACCTGGTTTCAGATACCATTCTTGATGCTGCAGAACTGCCCATGAAAATGGTGTGCCATACGCCTTGTTTCCGTAGTGAGGCTGGATCTTACGGTCGTGACACTCGCGGCATGATTCGCCAGCACCAGTTCGACAAGGTTGAGTTGGTACAGGTGGTTCGCCCTGAAGACTCAGATGCGGCGCTGGAAGCATTGACCGGGCACGCTGAAAAAGTTCTTCAACTGCTTGAGCTTCCGTATCGGGTGGTAGCCCTGTGCGGCGGCGATATGGGCTTTTCTGCTGCAAAAACCTATGACTTCGAAGTCTGGCTACCGGGGCAGAATAAGTTCCGGGAAATCTCGTCCTGCTCTAACACTCGGGATTTTCAGGCTCGCCGTATGTCTGCGCGCTGGCGCAACCCGGAAACAGGCAAGCCAGAGCCGGTACATACCCTGAACGGTTCTGGCCTAGCGGTAGGCCGTGCTTTGGTGGCCGTTATGGAAAACTATCAGCAGGCTGACGGCAGTATTCTTGTACCCGATGTGCTCAAGCCTTACATGGGCGGTATTGAGCGTATTCAATGACAAATAGGGCCCAACAAGTCGTAGGCGCGGGCGTTGGCGTAACACCCGCGCCGGTTCGCTACAGGGCTAACCCGGTTACTTCAAACCCGAACAGCTCCGCGGGAGAGGTGGCGCTTGTGGGGGCCGGCCCAGGCGATCCGGAACTGCTTACACTGAAGGCTTGGCGCCTTATTACGTCGGCAGAGGTGGTGCTTTATGACCGGTTGGTATCACCGGACATTCTTGCACTGATTCCCGAAGCAGCTGAAATGATCCATGTGGGAAAAGAGCGGGCTAACCACGCGTTACCGCAGGATCAGATCAATCAGCGGTTGGTGGATCTGGCGAAAGAAGGTTATAAAGTGGTTCGGCTGAAGGGTGGGGACCCGTTTATATTTGGCCGTGGTGGTGAAGAAATTGAAACTCTGGCTGCGGCTGGCATACGATTTCAGGTAGTGCCGGGCATTACGGCAGCCTCCGGTTGTGCGGCTTATGCGGGTATTCCCTTGACCCACCGTGATTACGCCCAGTCCGTACGGTTTGTAACTGGTCATCTAAAAAACAACACCTGCGATTTGCCCTGGAAGGACTTTGTCCAGAACAACCAAACACTGGTGTTTTATATGGGGCTGGTTGGCTTGCCGATTATCTGCGAGCAATTGGTATCACACGGCATGGCGCCAGACATGCCGGTGGCGTTGATTTCTAAAGGTACAACCCGGGATCAGCAAGTGGTTACCGGTAATTTAGAAACGATTGTGCTACGGGTAAGCGAGGAAAAGGTGCAGGCACCCACGCTCGTTATAGTTGGCCACGTGGTTGCGTTGCGAGATCGGCTGGATTGGGTAGGCGGCCTGCCGATACCGACTGCTTAATATGTGATGTTAGTCATAAACAAAAACGGGGAGCTTTAAGCTCCCCGTTTTTGTTCGTATAATGGCGCTAAGCTCACTACATTTTCCTATGTCAGGATTTAGCCTGCAATACGGCCTGGCAGAACATCCTTAAGCCTGTTACGCATATCGCGAATGGCTTTTTCTGTGGTTTCCCAGTCGATACAGGCATCGGTCACTGATACGCCGTACTTTAGTTCTTCCAGATTTTCGGGAATAGACTGGTTGCCCCAGTTGATGTTGCTTTCAATCATCAGGCTCTGTATAGACGTGTTGCCTTCCTGGATCTGATGGCTAACGTCCTGCATAACCAGCGGCTGAATAGCTGGGTCTTTGCTGGAATTGGCGTGGCTGCAGTCCACCATGATGGACTTGCGCAATCCCGCTTTATCAAGCGCTTGTTCGCAAAGGGTTACGTTGACTGAGTCGTAATTTGGCTTGCCACCGCCTCCTCGCAGAACCACGTGTCCGTATTGGTTGCCCTTGGTGCGGATAATGGCCACTTGGCCTTGTTGATCAATGCCCAGGAAATTGTGGGAATAAGAAACAGACTTCATGGCGTTTACAGCAACATCCAGGCTGCCATCGGTGCCGTTCTTGAAGCCGATCGCCATTGAAAGACCACTGCTCATCTCACGGTGAGTTTGGGATTCCGTGGTCCGGGCACCAATCGCTGACCAAGCAATTGTATCTTGCAGATACTGAGGCGAGATTGGGTCGAGAGCTTCGGTTGCGACCGGCAGCCCGAGCTCGTTGATGTCGAGCAGAAGGCGGCGACCCAAGTGCAGGCCGCGTTCGATATCAAACGTGTCGTTCAGGTGCGGGTCGTTGATCAGGCCTTTCCAGCCAACCGTTGTTCGTGGTTTTTCAAAATACACACGCATAACAATGAGCAAGGTGTCGCTGACTTCATCCGATAGTTTTTTGAGTCGTGCAGCGTAATCCCGTGCCGCCTCAGTATCGTGAATAGAGCAGGGGCCTACGACTAGAAACAAACGATGGTCTTTACCGTCGATAATGTCGTAAATCGCCTGACGGCCATTGGCAACGGTTTGTGCTGCATTGCCGGCGAGCGGCATGTCTTGTTTGAGCGTTTCAGGGGTAATCAGTGCTTCCTGACTCGCCACGTTCAGATTCTCAAGTTTATTGCCGGACATGTTCTGCTGTTTCCCCGATTCTTACCATTGCCGCCCGGCTGTTTTGTTCAATAATCCAGCAGGACTGAAAATTAGCGCGATTGGCGCCGGACCCGGTTGTGGTCAACCCCGGCGAGTTGGTTATACTGCTTTATTTACTGGGCCTTTTCAACGCTTCTTGAGCACGGGGAATGGATGTCACACAGCAGGCCGAAGTCGCACCAAGTGGCCTCACGAAAGGCAGCCGCCAAGAAAATTGACGATGTGCTCGCCGGCATTCGTGTCCCGGACCTGCCTTATCCTGCAGGAAAGCTGGCGCCAGAATCCGTAAGTGACTGGCAGCCTTTATTGTTTTCGTGCTGGACAGAACAACGAGACGAGCGCGTAACTCACGTTCTACGCTCCGTACATCTCAACTGGTCCGTGCGTCAAATCAATGCCGCCTATGTGGCCGATCGCATCATGGACGTATTCCTGAAAACCAGTGGGCTGCACACCGCGCTTGTCAGTCGTATTGCACGGTTGCGGTTTTATCTCGCTTGGCGCATGAACCTTGACGGCCACCAGGCGTTTAGTGACACATTACTTGTTTGGCTCGACAGCTTTCAGGAGTGGCGGGGGTGGAGTAACTCTGGCGGGCGTTCATCCAAGTCTCTGCTTGATCAGTTGGATGCGTTGGTTATCGCAGTTTCTGTAGGTTTTGAATCTGGCACTACCGAGGCTGTCGATGTCTTTTGTGGGCAGTGGCAGGATGATTCTGTAAAGCGTAACGCTCAGACAGGTAAGCTGCGCGAGCGTTTGTTGGCAACCGAACAGGGTGCGGCACGCCAGAGACGAGCAGATCAAACATCACGGGCGCTGATTGGCCGTGCTCTGCAGGGGCGAAAGTTGCCACAGCCGGTACTCCATTTTATCTTTGATCGCTGGCAAGGGTTGCTGAAACAAGCTGTATGGGACGCTGGTGTTAACGGTGAGACCTGCCGGCACGGCAACAAGCTGCTTGAATGGCTGGTTTGGGTGGGCGACCCATCGCTGTCTGATAAGGACCGAGACCGGTTATATCATGTGGGTGAGCATCTAGGTGACCGGCTTGTGGAGGTGTGGAACCGCGTATTTGATCGTCCGCTTACGCCCAATGCACTGGCCGGAATCGGCACCGTTATGATGTCAAGATTGCGTGGAGAGACCCCCGAACTGGTTGATGCCCTATCGAAAACTGACAACTTTCCATGGAACCCGGTCTGGCTTGGTTTTGAAGCGATACCGCTGGAGGCGTTCGAGCCTTTTGAGGGCCGATGGTTTGTTGAGGGTGAAGGCGCGGCCGAGCAGCGTCGGTACTTTTTCGCCCTACTTGAAGAGACCGCTGAAATCCTTTGGACAAACGGCGGTGGGGTGAAACTTGGCCTTCAGCCCTGGCAAGAGTTCTGTCAGGCACATAGTGGTGGAGGCATTCGTCCTCTGCCGGCTCAGACACCGTTTGGTGAGGTGCTTGAGGACACCGTAGAGTTGTTGGCGGGAGCATGTGAAAAACAGCGTAAACAGCGCGAGCAAGCGGCTGAAGCAGCTAGAGCTCGTGCAGATGCTCTGCGAAGAGAGAGAGAGGCGGTAGAATTGAAGCGCCAGGAGCAAGAAGCTGCGCGAAAAGCAGACTTGGAGCGCCAGCGTAAGGACGCAGAAGAAAAGCGGTTGGCTAACGAACAAGCCGAACATGAACGTGTGTATAGAGAAAAAACACTACTGGCACAAAAGCATGTGGCCGAAATCAGTCTTGGTGGATGGGTTTTGGTGGATGCCGACCGGCCGGAGAAAGAAGCCAGCAGGCTCAAGTTGGCCGTTCGCACGAACGCGTCCCGTAAGCTGATATTTGTCGATAAGTTGGGGCTCAATCGCCGTGAATTCCTTGACGATGAACTGGTGCTGGGCATTGTTGAGGGCAAAATTCGTGTATTGGGTGGTGCGGCTGAATTTGATGACACGCTAAGCCAAGTGGTAGGCCGGATTCGTGGCGGACGAAGCTGATGGGTCAGTTAACAAAAAGAAGCCAGGACGAGCAATGAAAGAGACTGATTATACGTTTGGAACACTGGATGGGGCGACTACTGGGCCAGACAATCGCATGCAGTACCGTTTGACAGCTCGTGCACGGGTAACTCTGGAGCTAGAAGCCAGTTTCCCCGGAGGTGAGCACGTGCCATGCACACCGGGGCGTGAGATGGTTTGCGAGATTCGTGATATTTCTACAAATGGGCTAAATCTGATCTCCAGTGAGCCGCTTTCTCCCGGTGCTCTGTATCCAGCTACTGTTTCATTAAGCGCTCAGGCAGAACCCTTTTTCCTTACGTTAGAGGTGGTCTGGTGCTGTGCTGATGAGCCAGATTACTTGGCGGGGGTTCGGATAATCGAATCCGATCAGACAGCGTATGTAGAGTGGGTAGAAGCTGTCGCAAATGCTATGGCAGCGCCTTAGCTAGCAAAAAGCCAGCGTGTAGCTGGCTTTTTGCATGAAACGTAACTCGAGCTGCTTATTCTTCGAGTTCGCCCATGCCGGTAATGTTGAACCCGGCATCCACGTACATAATTTCACCGGTAATACCGCTGGCCATATCGGAAGTCAGGAAGGCTGCGGCGTTGCCCACTTCATCTGTGGTCACATTCCGACGTAGCGGAGCGCGCCTGGCGTTTTCGGAGAGCATCTTGCGGAAGCTTTTGATGCCAGAAGCCGCCAGTGTCCTGATTGGCCCTGCAGAAATACCGTTCACACGGATACCATCACGGCCCAGGCTTGCTGCCATGTAGCGCACGTTGGATTCCAGCGACGCTTTGGCGAGGCCCATCACGTTGTAGTTCTGAAGCACTTTCTCAGCGCCCAAGTAGCTCAACGTGAGCAGGGAGCTGCCTTCGTGCATCATGGAGCGTGCGCCCTTGGCCAGGGCAACAAAGCTGTAGGAGCTGATATCGTGGGCAATTCTGAAGCCTTCACGAGTTGTTGCATCCACGTAGTTGCCGTCTAGTTCATGCCCGGGCGCAAAGCCAACAGCGTGAACGATGATGTCGATGTTGTCCCAGTGCTTGCCCAGCTCTTTAAAAACATTCTCGATTTCTTCATCGCTGGCTACGTCGCAAGGGAAGGTCAATTCGCTACCCCATCCTGCGGCGAATTTTTCTACTCTAGGCTGAAGCTTTTCATTCTGGTAGGTGAAGGCTAATTCCGCGCCTTCGCGGGCAAAGGCGTCCGCAATGCCGTATGCAATAGACAGTTTGCTGGCTACGCCAACAATCAGCGCTTTCTTGCCACTGAGTAATCCCATGGGTGATTCTCCCTGTGTTCCTGATTTTGGTGCATTATCCCCGAAGTATCCCGGCAGGCGTAACGCTCAAATAGTCGTAGTGATAGTGACATCTTTCTGATGATAGAAAAACGCCGCGTGAAGTAACTCTTGTGTGTACTGTTCGGCCGGCGCCCGGAAAATGTCACCAGCATCTCCGTATTCCACAATATCTCCCTGCCGGAGCACCAATAACTGATGACTGAGTGCCCGAACAACGGCCAGATCGTGGCTGATAAAGATATAGCTTAGACCATAGCGCGCCTGAATATCCTGAAGTAGTTCTATGACCTGTTTCTGAACCGTGCGATCCAATGCCGATGTGGGCTCATCCAGAATCATAAGGTCTGGCTGCAGAACCAGGGCCCGGGCAATGGCAATGCGTTGACGCTGCCCTCCAGAAAACTCGTGCGGGTAGCGGTGCCTTGCCTCAGGATCCAGGCCCACATCGCGCAGTGCAGTTATCACTTTCTGATCATGGTGTTCGTGGTTTTCAGAATCATGAATTTCCAAGCCTTCCCGAACGATTTCAGCAACGGACATGCGTGGGCTTAGGCTGCCAAATGGATCCTGAAAAACAATCTGAACCCTGCGCCGCCAAGGTCGAAATGCGTTTTGGTCTAGTCCCGCCAGTTCCTGCCCATCTAACTCTATACTGCCAGTGCTGGCGGTTAATTTTACAAGGGCGTGGCCTATAGTGGTTTTCCCGCTACCACTTTCACCCACAATGCCAAGAGTTTGGCCGCGATTGAGGCTGAAGCTGACACGTTTAACCGCATGGAAATAATCTTTCACTTTGCCGAACAGCCCTTTGCGGACAGTAAATCGTACATCCAGGTTACTTACATTCAGCATAGGTTTGTCACCTATGGCCTGAGCTAGGGGCGCCTCGGGCGGCTCAGCGTTTAGAAGCTTGCGGGTGTAAGCGTGGTTGGGCGATGCAAACAAGGCTGACGTTTCCTGCTCTTCAATCAGTTTACCATGCTCCATAACCGCCACCCGGTTGGCGTAGCGGCGCACGATCGTGAGATCGTGAGTAATCAGCAAAATAGCCATGCCAAGCTTCTGCTGCAAATCTTGCAGTAATTCCAGTACCTGTTTCTGAACCGTTACGTCTAGAGCCGTGGTTGGCTCGTCAGCGATCAATAAATCTGGCTCGTTGGCCAAAGCCATGGCAATCATCACCCGCTGTTTCTGACCGCCGGAAAGCTGGTGAGGGTAGGAGCCGAGGCGACTTTCTGGGGTCTCGATGCCCACCAGCTGCAGCAGCTCCAAGCAGCGTTTTTTGGCTTGAGGGCCGCGCATGCCTTTGTGAAGCTCAAGGGTTTCGCTGATCTGCTTCTCCACGCTATGCAGTGGGTTCAGGGACGTCATGGGTTCCTGGAAAATCATGCTGATCTCCCGCCCGCGAACCTGGCGCATCCGTTTTACCGATGCCTGAAGCAGATCTTCGTCCCGGTAACGGATTTCGCCGCTCGGGTAGCTCGCATGCCGCTCATCCAGCAACCGCAGAATAGATAAGGCAGTGACAGATTTACCGGAACCGCTTTCGCCAACCAAGGCCAGAGTCTCACCCGGTTGCAGACTGAGTGATAGAGAGTCCACTGCCTTTTGGCCCTGATTAAAGCAGATTGAGAGATTGGTTATCTCTAATAACTCGTTCATATCCCTTCTCTCATCCATTTTTGCGTGGGTCGAAGGCATCACGCACGGCTTCACCTACAAAAACCAGCAGGGTCAGCATCAGTGATAGAGACACAAATGCCGATATACCCAGCCAGGGAGCGTGTAGGTTGGCCTTGCCTTGGGCAATAAGCTCCCCGAGGGACGGCGAGCCCGAAGGCAAACCGAAGCCCAGAAAGTCCAGAGAAGTGAGGGCGGTAATTGCGCCGGTGAGAATGAACGGCAAAAACGTCAGCGTTGCCACCATAGCGTTGGGCAAAATATGCCGGAACATGATCTTCCGATTATTAAGTCCCAATGCTCGGGCCGCTTTCACGTATTCAAAATTTCGGGCTCTCAAAAACTCTGCTCGAACCACATCCACTAGCCCCATCCAGCTGAACATCAACATGATGCCCAAAAGCCACCAAAAGTTCGGCTGCACTATGCCGGAAAGGATAATCAGAAGGTATAGAACCGGCAGGCCGGACCAAATTTCGATAAAGCGCTGGCCGATCAAATCAATCTTACCGCCGTAGAAACCCTGTATGGCACCCACGATCACCCCAACGATACAGCTGGCAATGGTGAGTGTTAGCCCGAACAAAACGGATATACGGAAACCATAGATCACCCGCGCAGCAACATCACGGCCTTGATCGTCCGTGCCTAACCAATTTTCAGCGCTCGGTGGTGCAGGCGAGGGCACATCAAGGTCGTAGTTAATGGTGTCGTAGCTGAAGCGGATAGGGGGCCAAACCATCCAGCCATTGGCTAGAATTTCGTCAGCGATGAAAGGATCCCGGTAATCTGCATTCGTAGGCAAAAACCCGCCAAAGGTCTCTTCTGGAACATTCTCCACGACTGGAAAATACAGCGTGTCTTGGTACGAAATAACAAGCGGCTTATCGTTTGAGATCAACTCCGCTACCAGTGTCAGCCCAAAAATCGCCAGAAATGCCCATAGCGACCAGAAGCCGCGGCGGTTGTTTCGGAAGTTTCGTAGACGGCGTTTCTGAATCGGGGTTAGCGCCTTCACGTTACGCCCCCTCCCGGCTTTCAAAATCTATGCGGGGATCAACCAGCACGTAGGTGATGTCGCTGATCAACTTGAGCGCCAAGCCCATCAGAGTGAATATAAAGAGGGTGCCGAAGATGACTGGATAATCTCGGTTCAAGGCGGCTTCAAAGCCCAGAAGGCCAAGGCCATCAAGGGAGAAAATAACCTCAATCAGCAGCGAACCCGTAAAGAACAGGGAAACCAGCACGCCTGGCAGGCTGGCAATCACAATTAGCATGGCGTTGCGGAATACGTGGCCATACAAAACCTGGTTTTCGTCTAGGCCTTTGGCTCTAGCCGTTACCACATACTGCTTGCCGATTTCGTCAAGGAACGAGTTTTTCGTAAGTAGGGTGAGGGTGGCAAAGCCGCCGATCACGTTAGCGGTTACCGGCAGTGCAAGATGCCAGAAATAATCTCCGGCCTTTTGATACCAGTTGAGCTGATCGAAGTCTGAAGAGGTAAGTCCTCGCAGTGGAAACCAATCGAAGTAGCTGCCGCCAGCAAAGAGAACGATCAGCAAAATGGCGAATAGGAAACCGGGGATAGCATAGCCGATCACGATGGCAGAACTGCTCCACACATCGAAACGGGAACCGTCTGAAACCGCTTTTCGGATTCCCAAGGGTATGGAAATAAAATAGATAACCAGCGTGGACCAGAGACCCAGAGAAATAGAAACAGGCATTTTATCGAGAATCAGCTCGGTCACGCTTCTATCGCGAAAGAACGAATCGCCAAAATTGAAGGTGGCGTAGTCTTTGAGCATTTTGAAGAAACGCTCATGAGCCGGTTTATCGAAGCCATACATCACTTCGATTTCTTTCAGCATGTCATCGGGAATGCCGCGGGAGCCTCGCCGATCACTGGAGGCACTGGAAACCTCTGCGCCTGTGTCGCCACCAGAAGCCCGTGCCAAGGCATTGCCACCATGGCCTTCCATCTCTGCAATCAGCTGCTCAACAGGGCCGCCAGGGGCTGCCTGTACGATCACAAAGTTGAGCAGCAGAATGCCGATCAGAGTAGGGATTATCAGCGCCAGGCGCCGGAGTATATAGATGCCCATTTAGCGGCAGCTTCCTCAGGGCTCAGCCCACCAGTTATCGAGGTCCGTACCGTTTTTGGGTGTTGTCTTCGGATGCTTCAGGTGGCTCCAGTAGGCGACACGATCTTTTGCCAGGTGCCAGAGGGGAACTACGTAATATCCGTTAAGCAAAACCCTGTCGAGAGCGCGGGTGCGTTGCACCAACTCATCCCGGTCTGGGGCTTGTATCACCAAGCTCACGAGCTGATCGACCACCGGATCGCTCACCCCGGCGTAGTTGCGAGAGCCGTTGGCGTTTACCGTGGATGAGTGCCAGTACTCTCTCTGCTCATTGCCTGGGGAGTCGGATTGGCCGATGCTCTGAGTGATCATGTCGTAATCGAATTCACGCACACGTTGAACGTATTGGTTGCTGTCTACCAAGCGCACTGACACATCAATGCCGAGCCTGGCCAGATTGTTTTTAAAAGGCAGCACAACTCTTTCAAAGGTTTTCTGGAACAGCAGGATCTCGAACGTAAGAGGCTTGCCGGTTTCGACGTGTATCATCTTGCCATCACGAACCTCATAGCCGGCTGAGCGCAAAAGACCCATGGCCGTGCGTAAGTTATGCCTGAGGCCTTGCTTACCATCAGTGGTGGGTGCTTTAAACGGCTTGGTGAAAATATCTTCATCTAGCTGCCCCCGGTACTTTTCGAGAATGTCCAGCTCCCGGCCCGATGGCAATCCAGTTGCAGCCAGTTCACTGTTCTCAAAGTAACTGTTGGTGCGGGCATATTGGCCATAGAACAGGTTTTTGTTAGTCCACTCGAAATCAAAGCCGTAGGTCAGTGCTTCCCGGACTCGCGGGTCTTTAAAAACATTTTTTCGGGTGTTGAACACGAACCCCTGCATGCCAGTGGGACGGTGGTGTTCAATGGCTTCCTTAATGATCGCGCCGTCATCAAATTTATCGCCGGTGTAGGCCGTGGCCCAGTTTTTGGCTGATGTCTCTACCCTGAAATCAAAGCTGCCGGCTTCGAAGGCCTCTAGCGCAACTGTGTCGTCGGTATAGTAGTCGTAGCGAATTTGGTCGAAGTTAAACCTGCCTTTTCGAACCGCAAGGTCTTTTGCCCAATAATCATCCAGCCGTTCATACACAATAGAGCGACCAGCTTCAAAGTTGCCTATACGATAGGCACCACTGCCCACGGGAGGCGTAAGGCCGTTCTTCCCAAACTCTCGATCCTCCCAGTAGTGGGCGGGCAAAATGGGTATTTGTCCGAGAATCAGAGGCAGTTCGCGGTTGCTCGTTTTCTTGAAATCAAAGCGAATACGGTGGTCGTTTTCAACCGTCACCTTGCTCACATCCGCATAATAATTCCGGTAAAATGGGTGACCTTTGGTGGTTAGGATTTGGAATGAAAACTTCACGTCTTCTGCAGTGATGGGTTCGCCATCCTGAAAACGAGCTGCTTTTCTTAGATTGAAAACCACGTAGCTACGGTCTTCTGGTGTTTCTAGCGATTCAGCAATGAGACCATACATGGAAAATGGCTCATCCGCTGAGTATTCAAGGAGGGTGTCGTAGAGATAGTTACTAATTCCCGCTGCAGCCACGCCACGAATATCGAATGGATTGAAAGAATCAAAACCGTTGGCGACTATCGCCATTTTCAGAGCGCCGCCTTTGGGTGCCTCGGAGTTGATGTAATCGAAGTGGCTGAACCCTTTAGGGTATTTTGGCTCCCCATGCATGGCCATACCATGAACAGCTTGTGGAGCCAGTTCTGAGGCTTGGGAAGCAGGTGCTGAGCTGTTGGCAAAAACAACACCGGGGCTGGTCAGCAGGGCCAAGAATGAAAAAACCGATGCAAGACTTGAGACTGTTCGTATTGTTGTCATAGGTCTCTCGTAAACCGATGATTTTTAGGGGCTGTTCCGAATGTCAACGTAGAGTACCAGACTTTGCCAGGGTTGCAGATAACGAGAGGTGTTCAGATCGTTCCAGCTTGCGATGTCCCGCACATTCACCGAAAAACGATTGGCAATGCGCGCTAAGGAATCACCTTCGCGTACGCGGTACCCCACCTTACGAACCATGGCTTTACCGCGAGTGCTGCCGGCCGATGCAAGGGTAGGTTGAGCAGTCTTTGACCAGATTACCAGTTCTTTGCCGGGAATAAGGGGGTCACCAGGCGCCATGCCGTTCCACGCAGAGACTTGCCGCACGGTAGTCCGATGCTCGCGAGCAATATCCCAGAAGGTGTCGCCCCGGCGTACGGTGTAGCGCAGTTTGTTGCCGTCCCGTTTTTTGGCTTGTTTACGTTCAAGTCGTTTGGATGCGCTCAGCGCATAAGTGTCGGAGTTTTTGGAGGCCGATGGAATCATCAGCCGCTGACCAATACGGATAAGGTCGCTATTGAGACTATTCACCTGCAGGAGCACCGCAGGCGTGGTGGAGAATTTGCGAGAGATGGTGTTTAGGCTATCGCCGGACTTAACCACATAATTGCGCCAGGACACTCGCTTGTCTGCGGGAATGTCTGCCAGGGCCGTACGGAAAGTATCGGCATTCTGATGCGGTACCAGCAGGCGGTGAGGCCCTTCCGGCGACGTCGCCCAGCGGTTATAGGAAGGGTTGAGTAGATAAATCTCGTCAATATCCACACCTGCGAGTTCGGCAGCCTGGGCCAAGTCTAGCTGCCCACCTGTGTCGACCACATCGAAATACGGCTCGTCCTTCAGTGCGGGAAGCTCAATGCCATAGGCTTGTGGGTCGTCAAATATTTTTGCCAAAGCGATTAGCTTGGGTACGTAATGCCGGGTTTCTTGTGGCAACTGCAAAGACCAAAAATCTTGTGGTTTATTGCTTTTTCGATTACGGCGCATGGCTATGGAAACCGTGCCGCCGCCGCTGTTATAGGCAGCCAAGGCCAGGGTGTAATCGCCATCAAACCGGTTGGTCAAACGGTCGAGATAGGTGAGGGCCGCGTCAGTAGCGGTAATTACATCGCGACGGTCGTCGTGCCACCAGCTTTGGGTAAGGCCGAAGTACTTGCCGGTAGATGGTATGAACTGCCAGAGTCCAGCGGCACGGCCATGGGAATAAGCGAACGGGTCGAAGGCACTTTCAACAATGGGCAGCAGGGCAAATTCTGCAGGCAAGCCTCGCTTTTCTGTTTCGTTCACTATGTGGTGCAGGTATCGGCTGCCGCGTTCGACTACCCGATTGATATAGTTTGGGTGTCGCGCGTACCAGTTCAGTTGTTCCTGAACGCGTTTGCTGTCCACGTCATGGTCAAGAACGAAACCAGCCCGCAGCCGATCCCACATATCCGCCTGTTCAGACGTCTCATCCGCAACCTTCTGTTCGGGATTGTCGAGTTTCTCTCGAGCTTCCCGTGCTGCTGCCTTGAGTTCTGGCGCTATGGCGTCATCAAGCGGTTCGTCCCGCATGGAATCGCTGTCTTCGCCGGTTTCAACGGATTCTTTCAGTCCCTCGTCGCCGGCCGCAAGAGTTACCTCGTCTGAATCAAGGGGGCTTTCTGAGGCTGTGTCTGCTGCTAGATAAAGAGAACTGCAGCCGCCTGCCAGGGTGCCAAGAAACATTAGCAGGGGTAATCGTTTAACCGACATAGGCGATTTCCGGATCTGATTTAATGCTGGGTTTTATGTCTAAAAACCCGGCATATTTAGTAAGTTACGAGCAAGAGGTTAAACAATTCTATGGGAGCGTCTTTCCAGTGGTCAACAGCTCTCTCGTTACGGTGGTGAGAGAAAATGTTAACTGCTCAGAAATTATCTTTGCCGTGTCGTATGGCAGCGAAAATTGCACGCTCAGAATCTGCTGGCAGGCCTTGCTCTGAACAGTACTGTTTCGCCGCCGTCACGACGGCAGGATCGTCCCAACGCAAAAACGGGTTGAGCTGTTTCTCATCCGCAAGAATTGAAGGCACGGTCGGTTCGCCGTTATCTCGGCGCTTCATACACTGACGTTCAAAGGCTTCGAGTTTACTGTCGCCTGGTAGCCAGCTCCGGGCGAAGCGAAGGTTGGCCAGAGTGTATTCATGGGCACAATATACCGCCGTGGTGTCAGGCAGTTCCCTGAGAGACCTTAGGGACTCCATCATCTGGGCTGCGGTGCCTTCAAAAAGGCGGCCACAGCCACAGACGAAGAGCGTGTCGCCACAAAAGAGGGCCGGGCGACCGGCAATTTCAGCATCGGTAAAGAACGCAATGTGATCCAGAGTATGCCCAGGCACACTCATGACTTGGAATGTGACATTTTCCCACACGGCTTCATCGCCCGGGTGAACAAAGCTGGTGCTACCCTTAAAAGGTGAGTCGGCCGGCCCGATGACACGGGAATCAGGATAGTCCTGAACCAGTGCCTTTACGCCGCCTACGTGATCCGGGTGATGATGGGTAACCAAAATGGTATCAAGTGTCAGCCCATGCTCAGCAAGGTAGTCTTGTACTGGTTTGGCCTGGCCTGGATCTACAATCAGCGCTTTACCTGTGTCTGGGTCTGCAAGACACCATATATAGTTGTCACTGAATGCCGAGATGGCAGAAATGGTGAGCATCAGATGTCCCCGTATGTGCTTGGCAAGTGTGCCTGATATGATAGAGCATTAACTCCATAGTCCCAACAACCTCTGAGCTTGAGACCCTCCCAAAGGTTCCTTGCTAACGCGGGAGTAAAGGCAGTGTGAAGAAAAGCCAGGTCGTTGATTATTCATCTCGGAACGAGAGCTTTGAGAACTGGTTTCAGACGCCCCTGGGGCGAGCGTTGCTGGCAGATCAGCGCGGCTTTCTTGAGCGCAGGCTCGCCCGTCTGACGGGAGCGAGGCAGCTTCAAGTAAGTGTTAGTCACCGGTTGCCCCTTACCAGTGGCACTGATTTTTCACAGAAAATAATGACCACGCCTAGGTGCTTCACCGGCATACCCGATGGGGTCGTGGTGTGCGATGCGGACGAGCTGCCATTCCCCGGAGGCTCTATGGATTTGGTTGTGCTTCATCATACTGCTGATTTTTCTGATTATCCTCATCAGGTTTTGCGAGAGGCTTCGCGGGTTTTAAGGGGCGACGGCACCATCGCTCTGATTGGTTTTAACCCCGTTAGTTCTTGGGGGGTGCGCAGAGTTATCTCGCGGCACCATACTGGACCTTGGGGCGGGCGCTTTCTTTTGAGGGGGCGTATGGAAGACTGGCTGCGCCTGCTTGATTTCCAGATCGAGGTGTCTGTGACACGACTTTTCCGTTTGCCTTTCCAGCGCCATGGCCGCAAGGCTTCGGGCCATTTCAGCGAGCGGTTATCCCGTTACGGATTCCTTCCGGTTGGCGCGTATTACTGTATCCTTGCGAAAAAACGGGTTTGCGCCCCGATTTCACAACGGAGCTCATGGCGCCAGAGCAAAGTCATGGGGTTGTCGGGAAGCGGCACAGTAGGCGCATCCAGAGGCTGTCCCTCACAGACCCTTAACCACTCTGAAGAGTGATCGGCCATTGCTAGGCCACCATACCAAGATAGAGGCTAGAATTTTAATGTCCGAAAAGGTGATTGTGTATACCGATGGCGCCTGCAAAGGTAATCCGGGGCCCGGCGGCTGGGGCGTTGTGCTCCGCTACGGCGGTTCTTGCAAAACCCTGCATGGCGGTGAGCGCCAGTCCACGAATAACCGAATGGAGTTGATGGCTGCGATTCAGGGCTTGAAAGCGCTTAATCGCGGCTGCCAAGTCGAGTTGTATACAGATTCTCAGTATGTGCGTAAAGGCATTACCGAGTGGCTTTCTGGCTGGAAGCGAAACGGTTGGAAAACCGCGGCGAAAAAGCCGGTGAAAAACGATGACCTGTGGCGCGAGCTTGATTTGGAAACCGCAAAGCACGAGGTTAACTGGCATTGGGTTAAAGGCCATGCGGGTGTGCCAGATAACGAGCTGGCAGACGAGCTTGCGAACAAAGGGGTTGCCGAGCTGATCGGCAGCTGAAACGCGCTCTGAACTTAACTTGTGTGGGGCATATGAGACAAATTGTACTGGATACCGAAACAACGGGGATAGATCCCGCCGAAGGGCACCGAATTATCGAGATTGGTTGTGTTGAAATGATGGAGCGCCAGCTAACCGGCCGCAACTATCATGTTTACATCAATCCAGAGCGGGAAGTTGAAGCAGAAGCCATTACTATCCATGGGATTACCAATGAGTTTCTTTTAGATAAACCAAAGTTTGCTGCTGTCGCGGATGAGTTTTTTGAGTTTATCAAAGGCGCTGAACTGGTTATCCACAACGCTGCGTTTGATATCGGCTTTATGGATTCGGAGTTTGCCCGGGTGAAGCCTGTGCGTAAAACCGCCGACCATTGTGGGGTTGTAGACTCTCTTGCCCTTGCTCGGGCAAAGCATCCAGGTCAGAAGAACAATCTGAACGCCCTGTGTAAACGCTATGGCGTTGACAACAGCAACCGGGAACTCCACGGCGCGTTGCTGGATGCGGAAATTCTAGCGGAAGTATACCTTTTGCTCACAGGCGGACAAACTGCATTATCCCTTGATGCTGGGTCTGAAAGCGCGGGTGGGTCCGGAGGTCTCCGCAGATTGAACTCGGACCGGCCTGAGCTGGCTATCATTAAGGCGACCGAAGCTGAGAATGAAGCTCATCAGGCATTCATGGCCACCCTTGAGCAGAAGGCAGGCGGAACAGTCTGGAGCAAGTTGGAAGGCGCAGAATGAGAACTGTGTCTGCCTGTACCAATTGTTACACTCCAGCCTTGTTGAGGTCCTTGATCTTTATGTTATAAGTAATGGCTGGTTCGTCATTTTTTGGTCATGCAACAAGGTCGGGAGGGGTTAGCCGACTCATAATAGGAAGCGTTTATGGTTCAATCGTCTCTGGCGACGAAATCGCAGTCGTTTGATCTGGTCAAAAGTGAAATTGAGCAGACCATCAAACAGGCAGAATCTAGTCTTGAGCGCTTTCAGGAAAACCGTGAGAGTGGGGAGGATCTGCAGAACTGTCTGGATTTCTTGAATCAGCTTCGCGGCATCTTTATGTTGGTCGAGCTTCGCGGCGGTACGCTGCTATGCCAAGAAGCGGTTACTATGGCAAACGATGTTCCGGTCGGCGCAAACGACGACAAGAACATTCTGCTCACCACCTTGAACAACGCGCTATTTATTCTTCGTCGCTACGTAGAATACTACCACCAGCAGCGTGCGGATCACCCCGAACTGTTGCTGCCAGTTATCAACGAACTGCGTGAAGCCCGCCGTGAAAAGCCCTATCCGGAATCCTGTTTCTTTGAAGTAGATGTAAAAGACCAGCCTGATTTTTGCTCGGGCCTGTCGGTTTCTATTTTTGAGGGTACAGACGCTGAATATGAAATTGTTGCCCGGCGCATGCGCCTGACGTTCCAGGTGGCCCTGCTGGGCATACTCCGTGATCGTAACCCAGTGGTCAGCCAGAAGCTTATAGGCCGCGCCGCGCGGGGGCTTTTCCGTTTGTGTCAGGGGGCGCCTATGGGGCAGATGTGGTGTCTGGTCGCAATTGCAGCAGACACTATGGTAGATCGTGCCATGACGTTCACCAAAGCCCGCAAGCGTATGTTTATGCGTATCGAAAAGTATGCGCGGGAAATGGTTTATGTGGGAAAGATTACAACGGCTAAAGACGCGCCTGACTCGATCATTCGTGATCTTGTTTACCTGGTTTACCGAAGTGGTTCCGGCAACCCTGAGGCTGCTCGTGTTCTGTCTGCTTTCCAGTTAACTCCCGCAGAGTTTTCAGATTCCATCCTTGAGGCCCACTCACGACGTTTGTATGGCCCGGGCACGGATGTGCTCGAATCTCTTTCCGAAGCCTTGCAGGATGAGCTCAATCAACTCAAAGATAAACTCGATATCATAGAGCGTGGCATTGAGCCTGATTTGGCTGAACTTTCATCTATTGCGGATACCTTGGAGCGTCTTGGCAATACATTGGTCATGCTGGATCTTAATCGGCTAGCAACCATTGCCCGCGAAGAAGCGGTTAGGCTTCGCGCGTGGGAAGCTGAATCCCGGCTGCCCGGCGAGGAAGAGCTTTTTCGCCTCGCAGACTCGGTACTGGGTATTGAAGATGCGGTTATGCAAATTGTTAGCCGCGGCATCACAGCAGAAACAGACGCGCTGGCCGGCAGTGAGCGAAGCCGTGAGGAGTCCATTTATCTTAAAGAAGCGGTCTATGTGGTGGCCGACGAAGCTCGTGGTGCACTCACGTTAGCCAAGCGCGCCATCACAGCTTTTGTAGAATCGGACTACGACAAGCTTCACCTTGCCAATCTGCCAGCCACTTTGCACAGTATTTGGGGTGGGCTGCAGTTGGTAAACGACCCAGGCGCGGCCCACGTACTTGAGCGTGCAGCTGCGTCTATTCAGGAGCGTTTATTGGACGCCCGTGAAGCGCCGGAAATTCAGGTATTGGAAGCGCTGGCAGATGCTCTGACATCCCTTGAGTACTATATTGAAAGCATTGGTAAGCGTGAAGAGAGTAATGCTGATTTGCTTCGGCTAGCGGAAACATCGCTGGATGAAGTGGGGTTGTAACGTTGCTCTGATGATATGGCTTTGGATAATAAAAACCCGCGCGATGCGCGGGTTTTTTATGAGCTCAAAGGGGCGGTATTAGCCCATGTTGAACAGCTCACCCAGCTTAGTAGCCAGCATCATGTCGCCTTCGGCGCGAAGCTGGCCTGCCATGAAAGCTTGCATGCCGTCTGTTTCGCCGGACACGATACCTTCAAGGGTTTCAGCATTCATGATCAGGGTTACCGAAGGGTCAGCGTGAGCGCCTTCATTTAGTTTGCAAGTGCCGTCGTTGATAACCAAGTTGTAGCTCTTGTCATCTTCGATATCAAACTGGAATACAAGGTCTAGGCCCTGAGCTGCGTCTGCGTTGAAATTTTTCTCAAGTTTCTCAAAGATTTGATCTACAGACATTATTTTACCCTTATTTGATGGTTGTCTTGTCGTGATAACGGCTTTACGTGCCTGGCTTTCGCAGCCTTGGCGTTAGCCGGGTAGAGCCGACTTCGCAAATCGACTTTATGGTGAGACGTTATCCCTGTCAAGCTCGATCGAACGCTTGTTTTAATTTTTTTGCTCTGCTTATCACCAGAGTTTCGGTAAGTTACACTCTCGTGCTTGCTTAACTGCCTGGAGAAGCGTTTTGGAGTTCCTGACTGAATACGGTTTGTTTTTAGCCAAAGTAATCACCTTCGTTGTTGCGGCCGTGGTGGTTGTGTCCATTATCGTCTCTGCTACTCAGAAAGATCGGGACGATCACGAGGACGATGGTGAGCTGCAAATCCTTAAGCTCAACGACAAGTACCGCAAACTTCGTGAGGCCATTCAGGCACGGCTCATGACCGACCACGAGCGAAAAGCCTGGAGCAAAGCAAGAAAGAAAGAAGACAAAGCCGAAAAGAAAGCTGAAAAAGCAAAGAAAGACGAGGCCGACGCTGTTAAAGATGCGCCAGGGCGCATCTACGTGCTGGATTTTGACGGTGACATCAAGGCCAGCGATACAGACCCGCTTCGCCGTGCTATCTCTGCGGTGCTCAGTGTTGCCGAACCCGGTAAGGATGAAGTCGTTATTCGCCTGGAAAGCGGCGGCGGCCTTGTACACTCCTACGGCCTTGCGGCAGCACAACTTGACCGTATCCGCAGCAAAGGCATCCACCTTACGGCCTGTGTCGATAAGGTCGCGGCAAGTGGCGGTTATATGATGGCCTGTGTAGCAGATCGGATCGTTGCTTCGCCTTTCGCTGTTCTTGGCTCTATTGGTGTCGTTGCTCAACTACCGAACTTTCACCGCTTGCTCAAGAAAAATAACGTGGATTTCGAAATACTGACCGCCGGTGAGCACAAGCGCACCATGACCGTGTTTGGCGAAAATACCGACAAAGGCCGTCAAAAGTTCCTGGAAGACCTGGAAGATACCCACGGGCTGTTCAAGGACTATGTCAGTGAGCGCCGTCCGGAGCTGGATATTGCAGCGGTAGCAACGGGCGATATTTGGTTCGGTAAGCGGGCACTTGAGGTAAAACTCATCGACGAGATTAAAACCTCCGACGAATATCTCATTGAAGCGTGCGACAGGGCAGACGTAGTCTCTGTAGCGTTCCAGCGCAAACGAACCCTACCAGAGAAACTTGGGCTGGCAACCAGTAGCGCACTCGAGCACACGGTATGGAAGGTTCTAAGCGCATTTCGCAACCAGAAAATCCAGTAGCCAATAAAACGTGGGGAAGAACATGACGAGCGATACCCAATTCAAAGCCTGGCGTGTTGAAGAGCAGGATGGCAATTATAAAGGTGCTGAGCAGACCCTTAGCACCAAGGATCTTCCAGCGGGTGAGGTTCTGATAAAAGTCAGCCATTCCTCGCTGAATTATAAAGACGCGCTTTCGGCCTCGGGCAACAAAGGTGTTACTCGCTCATTCCCCCACACACCGGGCATAGATGCCGCCGGTGAAGTGGTCGAATCCGCCACCGGAACCCCAGCTGTTGGCAGCCAGGTGATCGTAACCGGCTACGACTTGGGCATGAATACCGACGGCGGATTTGGCGAATACATCCGCGTTCCGTCCGCCTGGTGCGTAGCCATGCCTGCCGGTTGGAAACCTGAGACGGCGATGATCTACGGCACAGCTGGCCTCACAGCCGGCCTGTGCGTGCAGAAGCTGCTCACCATGGGTGCTAGCGCTGAGCAGGGCAAAGTTGCCGTTTCAGGCGCCTCTGGAGCGGTAGGCAGCGTTGCGGTAGAGCTTCTCTCAAAACTGGGTTTTGATGTTGTAGCCATTAGCGGTAAAGCCGGTCACGCCGGAAGCTTGAAAGAACTCGGTGCTGCTGAGGTAGTGGGGCGTGATGCCTTGGCTGAAGATAAGAAGCCAATGCTAAAGCCGGTCTTTGCTAACGCCGTAGATACAGTTGGCGGGTCGCCTCTTGCTGAATTGCTGAAACAGATCCAGCCAGGCGGTTCCGTTTCCTGCTGCGGCCTAGTTGCCGGGCCACAACTCCAGACCACGGTTTTGCCGTTTATCCTGCGTGGTGTAAACCTGCTGGGTGTAGATTCGGTTGAAATCCCGTTGACCGAAAAAGAGGCCGTTTGGAAGAAGTTTTCAGGTGATTGGAAGTGCCCGAAGGCTGAAGCAACTGCAAAGCAGATTGGCCGTGCCGATCTTAATGAAGCGCTGCAAGCTTTTCTGAAAGGCGAATCAGCCGGAAAAATCGTTCTGGATCATAAGATTTGATCCGGTGAACCTCGAGCATACAGGGGCGGATGACCAGTCAAAACACGCTGTGAATACATCCTTGTACGCTCGGCTCCGCCATCCATGGCTCCGCACGGTTTTGACTGGTCATCCGCCCCTGTATGCGTACTTGAGGGCAAATGTACTAAGAAGCCCGACGCCGAAACAAAGGCAAATTCGTATCCGTAGCCGCCTGATACCCCTGACTAAAGAAATTCAGCGAACGAGCCGCCTTACGAATATCCTTATCAGGCCGCAGATCATAGGTATCAAAGCCACAGCGCTTCATAAACTGAAGCTGATCCAGCAATACATCGCCAATCGCCCGCAACTCATTTTTATAGCCAAAACGCTCCCGCAGCAGCCGTGCAGTGCTATACCCCCGACCATCGCTAAACTTCGGAAAGTTCACCGCGACCAAAGACAACTCGTGAACGTGATCTGCAAGAACTCCCGGCTCATCATGGCTATCCAACCAAACGCCGATATTGTCCTTTCCCGCAAACTGTTCACGATCCGCAATCCAGAGATCCGCCGGAATCAGGGCAGGTTGCTGCTCAGGAATATCCAATGATTCGCCGCTTTCAGGGCGCTGAATCACAACCCACTGGTTTTGACGGATGCTGCCATCCCGAAAAATAATATCAGGCATAAACCCGCTCCTTGAAAGGACTGATTCCAACACGGCGATAGGTATCCACGAAAGATTCCTCCTCGGTGCGCTTTTCGACATACACATCAATAATCTTCGCGATCACATCAGGCATATCATCTTGAGCGAACGACGGCCCCAGAATCTTGCCGATAGAGGCATCGTGCTGTGACGCGCCACCAAGACTCACCTGATAGAACTCCTGGCCTTTTTTATCGACACCCAAAACACCAATGTTGCCCACATGGTGGTGGCCGCAGGCATTCATGCACCCTGAGATGTTCAGGTCAATGTTGCCAATGTCGTACAGGTAATCGAGGTTATCAAAGCGGCGCTGAATGGCCTCGGCAACGGGAATCGACTTGGCATTTGCCAGTGCACAGAAATCGCCGCCGGGGCAGCAGATAATGTCTGTTAGCGTGTGCAGGTTGGCAGTGCCAAAGCCGATGGGGCCAAGCTTCTGCCAAAGTTCAAGCAGGCGATCCTGGCGTACATCGGCGAGTACCACGTTCTGATAGTGTGTTACCCGGGCTTCACCAAAACTGTATTCGTCTGCCAGGTCTGCGATCTGTTCAAGTTGTTGGTCGGTCACGTCTCCCGGGGGCGTTCCGGTTTCTTTCAACGTCAGCGATACAATTGCATAGCCGGGCTTTTTGTGGGTGTCTACGTTGTGTTGTAGCCACTGATCAAACCCGCGGTTTTTGAATCTCTGCTGTGCTAGCGACTCAGTCGCATTGTTCAGTTCGGCATACTCGGGCTCGGTAAAGTAACCCTGGATGCGCTCGATGGCTTCAGGCGTGAGCCGGGTAGGGGAATCCTTAATGTGTGCCCATTCCGTTTCGACCTTCTCTGCAAATCCTTCTGGAGTCAGAGCCTTTACCAAGATCTTAATACGCGCCTTAAACTTGTTATCACGGCGACCGTAACGGTTATAAACCCTAAGCACAGATTCTAAATAGGTCAGTAGATCGAGTTCTGGCAGAAATTCACGGATTACCGGGGCTACCATCGGTGTGCGACCCAAGCCGCCACCTACGTGTACTCGAAAGCCCAGCTCGCCAACTTCATTGCGAACGATCTGAAGGCCAATGTCGTGTACCTGAATGGCCGCCCGGTCAGTATTCTCCGATGCATTCACCGCTACCTTGAATTTTCTTGGCAGATACGCGAACTCTGGATGGAACGTCGACCACTGGCGAATAATTTCGCAGTAAGGGCGGGGATCCGCAATTTCGTCAGCCTGCACGCCCGCAAACTGGTCTGTGGTGGTATTTCTTATGCAGTTGCCGCTGGTTTGGTTGGCGTGCATTTCTACTTCTGCCAGCTCGGCCAGAATGTCAGGTACATTTTCCAATGCAGGCCAGTTCAGCTGCACGTTCTGACGCGTGGTGAAGTGTGCGTAGCTTTTGTCGTAATCCCGCGTAATACGCGCGAGACGACGCAACTGAACAGAGCGCAGCATGCCGTACGGTATGCAGATACGCAGCATGGGCGCGAGCCGCTGAATGTAAAGCCCGTTTTGAAGGCGCAGAGGCAAAAATTCGTCTTCTTCCAGTTCTCCGGCAAGCGCTCGCGCGGTCTGATCCCGGAACTGTGCAACCCGCTCGGTGGCCATTTGCCGATCGTGCTCGTCGTATACGTACATAAAGGAAAGTCCTGCATAATAACGTCGTAACGGCATGCACCCGAAGAGTTCCGGTTCCGGACTGTCGTCGGGTGCGCCCGAAAACCGGGGCCTTATATCTGAAACGAAGGATAGCAGGCCCTTCTTATTCTAGAAATGATTATTTCAAGATATGTTTATCGATTCAGGCGATAAGCCGGTACGTTGCGAGCTGGACGAATGTCAATTTGCTGCTTTACTGATAGGGGAAGCGTTGGCGAGGGCCCGTTTCACCAAAGACTGATGAGCAGACTCTAAAAAAGGGATAAGTAATGAAGAAGCTAATGCAATCAGATAGCCAGGTCGACGCCGTAGCTGCCGTACTGATTATTGCACTTGTGGTCTCATTTGCGGTGGTGTGGGTTTCCGGTCAGTAGCGCTACTGACCGGATAGGACAACCTGCACAACCAGAACGAGCGTGCCGATAAATAGAGCTGTGAACAGCAGGCCGCCGATAATGTAGGGCCAGGGGCTGTGGCTACCAAAATCTTCTTCGCGACGTTTGCTGGACTGAACCCCCAGCGCACCCGCCGCGACGGTTTGCATCACCTTGAAAACACTGGGGCCTTGAGGCCTTTTGTTTTTATCTTTCTCCGTACCAGGCGACTTTGCCATAAACCCCATCCTGTCTGTGTGCGAGCTTAGCCTTTACTCATCGGGATCGTAGGCGAGGCTGGGTGCCAGCCACCGTTCCGCATCTGCTTTGGAAAGGCCTTTACGCTCAGCATAGTCTTCAACCTGGTCTACGCCAATTTTACCCACCGCAAAAAACTTGGATTCCGGGTGTGAGAAGTACCAGCCCGATACCGCTGCGGTTGGGAACATCGCAAAACTTTCAGTGATCTCGATGCCCGTTTGTGCGGTGGCGTCCAGCAGTTTGAACAGGGTCGCCTTCTCTGTGTGATCAGGGCAGGCGGGGTAGCCAGGCGCTGGGCGAATCCCGTGATAGCGCTCTTTGATCAGGTCTTCGTTGCCGAGCTGCTCATCGCTGTTATAACCCCAGAACTCTTTCCGCACTCGCTGGTGCATGCGTTCCGCAAAGGCTTCTGCCAGGCGGTCTGCCAGGCCTTTCACCATGATCGCGTTGTAGTCGTCGTTAGCATTTTTGTATTCCAACGACATTTCTTCGGCACCTATGCCGGTGGTCACTGCAAAACCACCAATGTAGTCACAATGCTCTGTACCTTCTTCAGCCACAAAGTCAGACAGCGTCATCATGGATTGATTCGGAGCTTTGTCATCCTGCTGGCGCAAGTGGTGCAGTGTGGTTAGCTCTTCGCTACGGCTGTCATCTTTATACACCACAATGTCGTCGCCACGGCGGTATGCCGGCCAAAAACCGATAACACCTGAAGCCCTTACGCGCTTTTCATCAATCATTTTGCGTAGAATGATCTGGGCGTCGTCAAACAGATTTCGGGCTGCTTCGCCGCGCTTTGGATCGTCAAATACCTGTGGGTATTTGCCGGCGATGTCCCAGGAAATAAAGAACGGCGTCCAGTCTATGTAAGGTTCCAGCTCACCTAAATCATAGGATTCAAACAGCTTGGTACCGGTGAAAGCAGGCTTGGGCGGCACGTAGTTTTCGAAGTTGATTTTTGGAGCCCGCGCCCGTGCTTCTTTTAAACTCACTAGCTTGGTGCGGTCGCCCCGTTGCTTACGGCGTTCGCGAATTTTGTGGTACTCCTCGCGAGCATCGTTTACCAATTTGGGTTTTGCCGTTTCGCTGAGCAGCTGTGAGGCAACGTTTACGCAGCGAGAGGCGTCCGACACGTACAAGGCAATGTCGTTTTTATAGTGGGGCTCAATTTTTACCGCGGTATGCGCTTTGGAGGTAGTGGCACCACCAATCATTAAAGGCAGGTGGAAATCAAGACGCTGCATTTCCCGGGCAACGTGCACCATTTCATCCAGTGATGGGGTAATCAAGCCGCTTAGCCCAATAATATCTACGTTGTGCTCTATGGCGGCGTCGAGGATTTTGTTGCAGGGCACCATAACGCCCATATCTATCACCTCGTAGTTGTTGCACTGCAACACCACGCTTACGATGTTTTTGCCTATGTCGTGCACATCGCCTTTTACCGTGGCCATCAAGATTTTGCCTTTGGCCCGCTGGTCTTCAGACTTCTCCGCTTCAATAAACGGAATCAGGTGCGCCACTGCCTGTTTCATGACCCTGGCGCTTTTTACCACCTGGGGCAGGAACATCTTGCCATCGCTGAACAGGTCGCCGACCACGTTCATGCCGTCCATCAACGGGCCTTCGATTACGTGAATAGGGCGCTCTGCCTGTTGGCGACACTCTTCTGTGTCTTCAATAATAAAGTTGGTAATACCTTTGACCAGTGAGTGTTCCAGGCGTTTAATCACGGGCCACTCGCGCCACGCCAAGTCTTCCTCCTGCGTTTTACCGCCTTTGCCTTTGTAACGTTCGGCGATGTCTAGCAGGCGGTCTGTGGCGTCGTCGCGGCGATTGAGCACAACATCCTCAACCAGCTCTTTCAGTTCTGGGTCGATTTCATCGTAAATCACCAGCTGGCCAGGGTTTACAATGCCCATGTTCATGCCGGCTTTAATGGCGTAATACAGAAACACCGAGTGAATGGCCTCGCGTACCACATCGTTGCCACGGAAAGAGAAGGAAACGTTGCTCACGCCACCCGAAATAGACGCGTGGGGCAGGTTTTCCCGGATCCAGTGTGCGGCATTGATATAGTCCACCGCATAGTTGTTGTGTTCTTCAATACCTGTGGCGATGGCAAACACGTTCGGGTCGAAAATAATGTCGCTAGGGTTAAAGCCAATGCCGACCAGAACATCGTAAGACCGCTTGCAGATCTCGGTTTTGCGCTCAAAGGTGTCTGCCTGCCCGTCTTCATCGAAGGCCATCACCACCACGGCAGCGCCGTATCGCATGCAGTCTTTGGCGCGGTTTATGAACGCTTCTTCGCCTTCTTTCAGGCTGATAGAGTTCACCACCGCCTTGCCTTGAATGCAGCGCAGCCCCGCTTCGATTACGTCCCATTTGGACGAGTCGAGCATAATCGGCACCCGGGAGATATCAGGCTCGGAGGCAACCAGGTTCAGGAATTTGACCATCACCTCCTTGGAATCCAGCATGCCCTCATCCATGTTGATGTCGATAATCTGGGCGCCGTTTTCTACCTGATCCCGAGCCACGCTCAAGGCTTCTTCGTACTGTTCTTCTTTAATCAGGCGCAGGAATCGCTTGGAGCCGGTTACGTTGGTACGCTCGCCCGCGTTAATAAACAGGGTGTTTTCATCACCGGTAAAGGGTTCAAGACCGGAAAGGCGCAGCGCTTGTGGGCGTTCAGGTATTTTACGCGGTGGGTATTTTGATACAGCTTTTGCGACCGCTTCTATGTGTTCTGGAGCAGAACCACAGCAACCGCCAATGATGTTTAAAAAACCATCCCGCGCGAAACCTTCAATGGTTGCGGCCATTTCTTCCGGCGTTTGGTCGTATTCGCCAAATTCGTTAGGCAGGCCCGCGTTGGGGTGTGCGCTAACATAAGTGTTGGCCTTGCCTGACAACTCTTCCACATAAGGGCGCAACGCATCTGCCCCCAAAGCACAGTTCAGGCCAACAGAAATTGGACGGGAGTGGGCGATGGAATTCCAGAACGCTTCCGTGGTTTGCCCAGACAGCGTACGGCCAGAGGCGTCCGTAATGGTGCCGGAAATCATAATCGGCAGTTCGGTGCCACTGTCTATAAAATACTGCTGAGTGGCGTAAATCGCTGCTTTTGCGTTCAGCGTATCGAAAATAGTTTCGATAAGAATGATATCGCAACCGCCTTCAACCAAGCCTTCTACCGACTCGTAGTAATTGTCGACCAGCGTTTGAAAGTCGGTGTTACGAAAGCCAGGGTCGTTCACATCGGGCGATAGAGAGGCGGTTTTGGACGTGGGGCCCACAGCGCCAGCCACAAACCTGGGCTTACTGGGATCTTTGGCGGTGTATTCGTCCGCCACCTCTCGCGCCAGCTTTGCGGCCGCTATGTTCAGCTCTTTTGAAACCTCTTCCAGGCCATAGTCAGACTGAGACACCCGGGTAGAGTTGAACGTGTTGGTTTCAATAATATCTGCGCCAGCGTCCAGATAATCTGCATGAATGTTCCGCAGAAGGGCAGGCTGGGTGAGGTTCAGCAAGTCGTTGTTGCCTTGCACCTCACGGTCATAGTCGGCAAACCGATCGCCCCGGAACGCTTTCTCGTCCAGTTTCAAATTCTGGATCATGGTTCCCATGCCGCCGTCGAGAATCACGATGCGCTCTTGCAGGGCTTTGTGAAGTTGTTCCAGGCGAGTGTTGCGATCGGTCATAGTCAGTATTCCGGATGTCGGTATTAACGGCGTATTTGCTTCAATGGCGCGGGATGATAGCAAAATTGCCGGTGCCAGTCGTAGTGCCGGCAGCAGTTATTCTTCACTTGCGTCAAGTTTAACTCGAGGCGAGCGTGGTAAGGGAGAGTATATTGTGAATGAAAGACCCACTAATTTACTTGGTCTTTCATGTTGCCGCGAACTCCCTTAAAATGAACTTAAACTTACCAACGGGTTGAAAACATGGCATTGGTTACTGTGACAGATCCCGCACGGGATTATCTTGCGCAACTTATTGAAAAGCAGGATGTGGAAGGCATGGGTGTGCGAATTTTCGTAACGCAGCCAGGCACCAAAAATGCTGAAACCTGCTTGGCTTATTGCCCGCCCAACGAAATTGTACCCACGGACGAACAGGTGGATCTGGAGAAATTCACGTTATTTCTGGATCACAACTCCGTACCGTTTCTCGAAGAAGCGTATGTGGATTACTCCAAGGATCAGATGGGTGGCCAGCTGACAATCAAAGCGCCGAACGCTAAAGTTCCAAGCGTAGATGAAAATGCGCCACTGCCAGATCGTGTGAACTACGTGCTGGCCTCAGAAATCAATCCAAACCTGGCTTCCCACGGCGGCGATGTTTCATTGGTTGAGATCGTAGATGAATCTGTTGCAGTTCTGCGCTTTGGTGGCGGTTGTCAGGGCTGTTCTGCAGTGAGTCTTACCCTGAAGCAGGGTGTCGAGACGACGCTCAAAGACAGGGTGCCTGAAATAACAGCCGTTCGTGATGTGACGGATCACACACAGACTGAAAACGCATACTACCAGTAGGCGTCGTTTGCTCGACTCCGGAAGTATCTGTAGAGGAATTTGCAGGTGTTTTCGGAGCACCAACCCTTGTCCTGTCAGTAACATTCTGAAAACCTGCTTGAACGCCAAGTTCAGCCCCAAAATTTCGTTGCCGCACTTTTTCTGTAGGACAATGGCGGCTCGGCCAATGTTACAGAGCTTTGACTGTCGCATGATCGGCAGATTCTTCATCTGCTTTTGTATAACCGGGGTTCCTCTTGTTTGACGCTGCGCTTCTGTCCGTGCCCATCATGGCCGCTGTGGTAGGCTGGTTTACTAACTGGCTTGCCATTCAGATGTCATTTTATCCGGTACAGTTTATTGGTGTTGGCGTCATTGGCTGGCAGGGTGTTATACCGCGCAAGTCCGAGAAAATGGCCCACATCTGTATCGACCGAACGCTTCGGCAATTCGGCGACCTAAACGCTGTTTATCAAAAGCTTGAACCCCAGCGCATTATCGAACAAGTAATCTCCCAGGTTACGCCCAGGTTGGATGAGTATATTAATGAAGTTATGTACGAAATCCAGCCCGTTCTTTGGGATAACTTGCCGTTATTTCTCCGTCGCCGGATTTACCAGTGGGCCAGGGAACAATTACCGGCTCGGGTCGAAGATCTGGTTGATGATTTTGGGGATGATCTTGATGAGCTTGTCGACCTAAAAGTCCTGTTGAGCCGCGAGCTGAAGCAGCACCCGGATCTGATGAATCGCATATTTCAGCAGGCGGGTTCGGTTGAGCTCAGGTCGGTTATCAATCGTGGGGCAATTATTGGTGGACTGCTGGGCTGCGGCCTTGCGCCAGTCTGGTCGATCTATCCAACACCTTGGCTTTTGCCAGTTGGCGGGTTTGTGATCGGCTTTATTACGAACTGGCTTGCTATCAATCTGATTTTTGCGCCGTTAAAGCCCCGTCGATTTCTGTTCTGGAAGATTCAGGGCTTATTTTTACGACGCCAGCCAGAAATTAGCGAAATCTGGGCAAAACTGGTTGCCGAGGAGTTGATCACGGTAGAGAAAGTGGCCGACGCTATGATTAGTGGTAACCGGGGTGATCGCACAAGAGCCATTATACAAAAGCATCTAAGGCCTTTGTTGGATAACTCTCTGTTGATGAAACTCGGAGCCCAGGTAACCGTGGGTATGAGTGGCTATACCGAGCTGAAGAAAGCGATGAATGAGCAGGCGATACTTGCCACCCACGATGTGTTCAGCGATCCCGGTTTCAACAAGGAGCGGGCGCCGGTTGTCGCGGGGGTATTATCCGGGCAGATGAAGGCGCTTCGGCCAGCCGAGTTTCAAGATATACTTCGCCCCGCATTTCGCGAAGAAGAGGTTCAGCTCATGTTTATAGGTGGCATATTCGGGGCGCTGGCTGGGGCTGCTCAGTTCTTTGCGCTTACCTATCTGCCAATATAGGCTCCGAGCTATTCAACGGTTACTGAGCCATACAGGCCACTACAGATCATCGTGCACATAGCATTGATCAAAAGGAGAGCGCCATGTCTGCCTGGGCATTACTCATTGCGCAGTTTTTTGTGACGGCTGTTGCCGTCTTTGTTGTTCTTTGGGGCTTCTGGGCGCAGGCGATTCGGCCCTATCTGGATCGAAAGGTAGCAGAGCTTATTGCGGCATCAGAGGAAATTGAACCACGAGTGGCGCTCGGGGTAAAAAAGGGTGTGGCTGAAACCATCCGGGAAATGCCCGAAAGCGCTTGGGACGGCACCGCAAAAGAATCTACCCGGCAGTTCCTCAAGTTCGGTTCGGGTCTGTTCGAGAATGGACTTAGTAGTCTATTGGGTGGTGCTGCCGATATGGAGCAGCGAAAGCCGCCACCAAAATAACCCTACAAGCAGTTAGTTGGTCTTGGTAGGCCTGCTATCCGGCAGGCTGTTTTAGCAGGGGTGCCCGGAAACAGTTGCATAAGATATATACTATTTCCTTTGTCTTCACCGAAAGCCTCCTTTACCGCTTTTACAAACAGCCGGTTAGAGGGAGGTGATATTTCATGTGCTTTATAAAATGAGCGCAGGAACTCAATGATTTCAATGTGTTTTTGTTCAAGAGTTATGTGATTTTCTTCGGCAATAGCCGCTGCAACTTCGGGCGTCCACGCATTTGCGTTTTCGAGAAAACCCTCATTGTTTCTTGCGGGCATTATGGCATCTGTCATGGATCACCAGCTGATTACGTTCTGGGCCTGAGCCGTCAAATTAACCATGGCAGGGTAATCCACCAACGTGACGTCCCCGCTACATTGTCCAACACCGCGGGCAGTAGCGTCTTGTGCTAGAGCATACACGGGGATGGCGAGGTTGTGGTCGCGTGGCGTTGGCAGGGCCAACACGGCGCTCTCAGTGAGCAGTAGCGCATCGCCCGGTCTGAGCGCATGCCGGCATTTTGCGGTGCGGGGATGCTCGGGTGCCTTGTTTAGAATGTGAAGGGTATAAATGGGTATCATAACGGGTTCCGGCTCTGTTAGAGCGTGATTAGAAAATCAACCGGCAAAGGCAGTGTGTGTGTGTTGTTGCAGCAGTTCGGCGCTGCTCTGAGCTAAGGCCACACCGGCCACCATGTCTTCCAGAGTAAGCCCATATTGGGCACAGGCTGCTGCGTCTGCGTACAGGGTTTCTACGCCAAAAATTGGTGCTGCGCAAAGGTTCTTTTCCACAGACTTCTGTGCAATTTCGCCTGTCTCTTGGTTTTTTCGTAGCCAGTTAACCCCCGCCCCCATAAAAAGCATCGATACGGACTGATCAAACGCAGACAGAGAAAAGGCCATGTCGAGGGCTTCGCGCCCAGCCCAGTTTCCGTATGGAGGTTGGTCAATTACAATTAGCGTGTTCATGTTCAGCCTCCTGCGTGGAAATATAGAACCCGGGACGACGCCATAGTGCCTTCAACCCACTCACCAAGCCCGGCAATAATGAATGGTTTCAGAAGGTTGTTGGCCGGCAGTTCATAGCGTTTTTGCTCTGCACTATCTACCAGCCCACGCCTTAATGCGGAGGCGATACAGGCAAACCCGGGTATAGCGTTATCCTTCAGGAATCTTGCCCACTCGCTTGGCCAATGGGTTTCATCGGAAGGCGGCGCGCAGAGTGCGGAGGCAAGATGAACTCCATCACCATAGAGAAATACCCGGTCTAGTGTATGGCCTGCAGTAAGCGCAGCCCGAGCGAATGACAAGGCTGTTTGTGGCGCCTGAGAAGAATAGGGCGCTCCGGTGATGACCAGGGTGTAGTTTTGTAGTGGGATAGCAGTCATGGTTCCAGTTTTTTGCCTGAGTGCAGTTTCAGCCTGAGATACGTCCAGTGTACCAATAGCAAAAACCCCGGCAAAGGCCGAGGTTTTTGCAAACTGAGTGGCGCGAAGTACGCCGGATATTAATCGTTGCCGGAGAAGGCACCGATAAGGTGCAGCAGGCTCACGAACAGGTTATAGATGTTCAAGTACAGGCCAGTGGTTGCCATGATGTAGTTGGTTTCGCCACCGTTTACGATACGGCTAGTATCATACAGGATGAAACCGGACATCAGGAATACGATCGCAGCACTGATGGCCAGGCTGATAGCAGTGATCTCAACGCCGAACATTGCAGCCACCATAGAGCCTAGGGCTGCAACCAGTACCACAACAAGACCGGCAACCAGCATGCCGCGCATGAAGCTGAAGTCTTTCTTAGTGGTCAGCACATAGCCAGACAGGGCGAAGAACACGAGCCCAGTCCCACCAAGGGCCTGCATGATGATTTGCCCGCCGTTAGAGAACTGTAGGTAGTACATCAGAATCGGGCCAAGAGACATTCCGAGCAGGCCCGTGAAAGCGAACACAACAGCAATGCCGGCAGAGCTGTTAGCAGTACGTGGCAATACCAGCCAAATCAGAGCGAGTGCGCCCAGGCTGCATACGAGGCTTGCGCCTTGGCTGAGGCCGATAGACATGGAAACACCTGCCATAACCGCACTGAATACCAGTGTCATTGCTAGCAGGGTGTAAGTGTTTCGCAGAACTTTGGTCGCAGAAGCACTGATAGGTGCGGTAGCGGACCCGCGGGCAATCATGCCGTTGCGGTTCTGCTGAACATTGTACTGTCTGTTTTGCATTCTGATCTCCGGTTTAATCCAGCTTATTTGGTTACTGGCGTCAGGCACAGAGCCTGATAAACGCCAATCACCTGGAATTACAGTCCATAATAATGTCGAATTCTGAACTTTCAATCATTTAGGACAGGAAAGTGGTCGCCAGATTCCATTAAAGACAGTTAATGTTTAAATATCCATGGAGTTTTGTGCAGGGCGTTGACAGCACAGACAATTCCGGTATGATGCACACCGCTGTCGCTAGGCAGCGATGGAAAAACGGTGGGCTGGCAGAGTGGCCGAATGCAGCGGTCTTGAAAACCGCCGAAGGTTTGTAGCCTTCCCGGGGTTCGAATCCCTGGCCCACCGCCATTTTCCCTTTCAAAGCAGCCTCTTACATTATCTCGCTAACCCCGCCGAAAGGCTCCCTAAACAGCTTGTATAAAACGGTTTTTATACAGTTGTATAAAGTGATTTCCGGAAACCCCTCTATATAACCTGTATTATTTGGTCGCTTTTTGGCGAATAAAAGGCGTTATCTATATCCGCTTTCGGGATCTGGGATAGGTCTTGGTCGTCCGACTATCGTCATGAAGCAGGTTGTCTGTAGCGTTTCCGCCGGCCTCGTCCAGCTCAGTGGCGTGTTTCAGTCGTGTTCGGTGAATCTTTCCGTAAGCTTCGTTTCCTCAAGCACTTTGGGCATACTGGCGCCCCAGCGGTTGTCAAACGCTGAATCCTTGGCCGGTTTTTCGAAACGGTCGCACACAAGGCTCAACCCCTGCTTTGCGTTGCCGGCTTTCAGATCCGCAACCGCTTTTCTCAGCTCTGGAATCCAAGCGATAATACCGCGCCTGCCAGTTTTTCTGGTTTTAACGGCAATGCCATCCTCCCGCACTGCGTTTAAGGGCTGGATTATTCCGGCGGCTGGGATGGCAATGCCTTTTGGGCCGGAATGGTGGTTTGCTTTAACCAGCGACAGTTTTGCGGAAGTGAGCGGCGCAATGCAATGAATTGTCAAATTATCAGTGCACACAGTTTGCAGGTAAAAATAAAACCGTATGGTAGGTGTGAATTTAGCGGAAGAGGCGCTCACTCAGTTGGCGGCATAAAGTACGCAGTCTTTGGCTGGCGACCTTGATTTAACTATTAGTTACTGCGAAACCGACTGCCCTGCGGATACGGTCAGAGTCCAGTTTAATGAAAAATGTCGGGACGGCGCTGTTGAAAAATCCGCAATGAATGGGCGACGTGAAGGCAGATAAGCTCAAGGTAGTTTTCGAGGACTAAGGGGCCATCGCGTTGTCTCGCTCGTTACTGGAAAACTAAAGCCATAAAAAGGATAAAGCATGGAAGTAACAACCCCAGCAGTTGATGCCATCGTCGTCATCGTCACCCTTTTAATGTTCTTCACTCCGGTTGCGGTCGCGTGGTTTTCGAGGCGTAGCCGAAACGCCATGAAGAAAAGTCTCGTCAAAGCGACAATGGCTTTGAAGAAGGCTGAAGAGCGAAAGAGGGGCGCCGAGCAATACAGTACTGAACTCAATGCCAAGTACAAGCCAATTACCGACATGGAACAGCAAGTGCAGCTGTTACTTGATAAAGCAGAAATGCAGGCACGGGCAATTAAAAGTGACGCGGACCGCCTGTACTCGGAAGCTGAGCAAAGGCTGGGAGCGGCGAAAGAGGAAGCTGGCCATATCAGTACTGAAGCAAAAGTCGCTCTCAAAGATGCAAAATTGAGAGCTGAACAGATTGAGGCGTCGGGTCGAGGGGAGTCAGAGAGGATACTCGATTTTGCGAGGCGTCAGGCTGAGGAGGTGGCTGGGGATGCAATGGCTGCCAAGGGTAAGGCTGATCTGTATGAAGCCACGGTGGTTGCCATGCGGAACACTATTCAGGGCTACAAAGATGACTATATCATTCCAAACCATGCGGTTTTGGATGACCTGGCGGACGAATACAGCCATAAAGAAGCGGGCAAACAGCTGAAACGGGCCCGGAAGCGCGTTCGCGATATGGTGAAACATGGGAATGCGGGGGCTTGTGACTATGCGGAAGCGAACCGTCGAGCCTTTGCAATACACTTCGCGGTGGATGCCTTCAACGGTAAGGTTGATTCAGCAATTGCCAAGGTAAAGCACGACAACTATGGCAAGATTAAGCAGGAAATTCTGGATGCTTTCGCCTTGGTGAATCACAACGGCATGCCCTTCCGAAACGCCCGAATTAATCAGGAATACTTTGAAACTCGGTTGGACGAACTCCAGTGGGCAGTTGCGACTCATGAACTAAAACAGATCGAGCGTGAGGAGCAGCGGGCCATTCGCGAGCAAATGCGAGAGGAAGAAAAAGCTCGCCGTGAAATGGAAAAGGCTATTAAGGAGGCTGAAAAAGAAGAGCGCATGCTACAGAAGGCCTTGGAAGCTGCCCGAAAAGAACTGGCCTCTGCTCACGGTGAGCAGAGGGCGGAGTACGAAGCCCAACTTGCGGAACTGGAGACCAAATTGGGTGAAGCGGAGAGCAGGGGGCAGCGGGCTATTTCGATGGCACAGCAAACAAAACGTGGCCATGTCTACGTTATCAGTAACATCGGTAGTTTTGGTGAAAACGTTTTTAAAATTGGCATGACGCGCAGGCTGGAGCCCAAAGATCGGGTTAAAGAGCTGGGTGATGCCTCCGTTCCATTTGATTTCGATGTCCACGCGATGATCTACAGTGACGATGCTCCGGCGCTGGAGAAAGCATTGCATCGGCGGTTTGATGATGCTTCGGTAAACAAAGTAAATTCTCGAAAGGAGTTCTTTAATCTGAATCTGGCCGAGATTCGACAAGCCGCAGAGCAGCATGACATGAATGAAATACACTGGACAATGAAAGCAGAGGCGGCTGAATATCGGGAATCTTTGAGCATCTCCAGTAAGCAAGCTTTGGAGGCACCAGTTACGGCATGAATTTCGGCGCTTTGGTCATTGTGTGAGGAAAGGGCTGTAAGATGTTGATCGTGGGTTTGTCACCCAGGATCTTAACCTCAAATGCTGTGTGGTAGGATTGATTTTGAACTGTTCTGAATAGAGGTGAATTATGGAAATTCAATCATTGACCATTTCTGAACGCATTATTCTCGCAGAAGCGCTGTGGGACAGCGTGGTTGCGGAAGGTTCGGAAATCGAACTTACTGAGCTCCAGAAACAGGAGCTCGACCAGCGATTGCAGTCATTTGAGTTAGATCAGAAGTGCGGAGACGCATGGGCCGCTGTTAAAGCTCGAATTCTGTCAACGTAATGGATTACACACTTACACTCCGAAAAGACGCAGAACTTGATGTCGGCGCACATTTCGATTTTTACGAAAAGAAGCGAGAGGGCCTTGGTCACGATTTTCTTCTTTGTGTTGAGGAGGCCCTCGACAATGCTCAGAAAAATCCTTTCATTTACCGAAAGATCTATAAAGAGCTGAGGCGCATTCCAGTGCGCAGGTTTCCGTACCGCGTTTTCTTCTTGGTTCAAGGCCTGGAAGTTATTGTTACCGCAGTTTTCCATGTTCGAAAAAATCCCTCCTCTTGGTCCGGCCGCGCATAGGCAGTTCAATCTGTAACCCCTGTGATGCATTATTAAATTATCGAATAAACAGTCGGTTGGATTATCGGGTCAGGAGGGCCGTGGCCGGTATCTTCATTCACTTTACCGACTAAAGTGAAGAGAGTCATGGGCTACCGACAACTAACCCAAGCACAACGATACCAGATTTCGGCCTTCGTGCGAGTAGGCTAGGGCTCGAGATCGATCCCACAAGCGCTGTGTTGTTACAGTTGAATCATTGCTGGGAACTTCGCTGTAATCTAGGCCCAGTGGGTTGTGACCCCGGTCGTGAGGGCCCGAATCGAGCCGATTTCTGTTGTATGCTGAGGATGTAGTGACGGCTATCGATGCAGGAATACTAGGGAGAAAATCATGTTAATGGATAGAGAAAATACAGATAAAAACACCGACACCGTCGGTCGTCGGAATCGTAAATTTGCTGTTTCTACTAATCGTGGCAAAGCCAGCCACCGGGTGCGCTACGTGGAAGCCGGCGGAGCAGGTGTGGATATTGATGAATGCACATTTTGCGAGTCCATGCCGGATCTTTCAGATACGGAGCAGGAGCAGAAGGGTAAAGAGGGAGAGTAGGGCGCTAGGTAGTCTGTGACAGACCTAGGCCACGGCTCAGAAGCGCCTTAATCGGCGCCACCGAGTTGTGTATTCAAAGATTTCGGCCGGGGTATATGGCGTCTTTTTGCCTGTCTGAGAGCTGTTGTCGAGTAGCCAGCGTTTCAGGCTGGTTATCCGGAGACTGCCAGCCTTGCAGGTTCTCTTCTATTAATTGTACCAAAGCATCAATGTGCCCGGGTGTCGCATTCAGAGCGGTGATATAGCTGAAGCCTTCACCACCGGCTTCCATAAAATAGCCGCGATTCTCTTCATCAATTTCTTCAATGGTTTCCAGGCAGTCGGCTGAGAAGCCTGGGCAGAACACATCAATGGTTTTCACTCCCTGGCCGGGAAATGCTTTAAGCGTTTCGTCGGTATAGGGCTTGAGCCATTCCTCTTTGCCAAAGCGGGACTGGAAGGTGGTTATATAGTCTTCTTCTTCCAAGCCAAGCCGCTCTGCCAGTAGCCGAGAAGTCTTGTGGCACTCACAATGATAGGGGTCGCCCTTGGTCAGGTATTTCAGTGGCACTCCATGATAGGACAGCACAAGTTTTTGGTTGCGACCGTGGCTGGCCCAGTGGTTTTTGATATGCTGAGCCATTGCCTCAATATACGGCGCGTAATCCGGATAATGAGAAACAAATCGGAAATCCGGCAGCCAACGGAGCGTCGAAAAGTATTTTGCTATGGCATCAAAGGTGGAGGCCGATGTGGAGGCGGAGTACTGCGGGTAAAGTGGTAGCACTACCAGCTTTCTCACGCCCTGCTGCTGCATTTCGTCAAGCACCCTCGGAATAGAGGGGTTGCCATAACGCATCGCAAATCCCACAACTACGTCCGAACCATACTTCTTTTTCATCGCATCCTGTATGCCTTCTGCCTGCTTTGCAGTATGGATCAGCAGTGGCGATCCTTCGGGCTGCCACACACTGGCGTAGGCCGCAGCGCTGCGTTTTGGGCGGATGCGAAGAATGACCCCATGCAATATCAGCCACCACAGTACGCGAGGCAACTCAACAACCCTGGGATCGGAGAGGAATTCTGCTAAATATCGCCTTAGAGCGGAAGGGGTTGGGGCATCTGGCGTACCCAGGTTGGTTACCAGCACGCCAATCCGCTCCGATTTGTTGTGTCGGAAGTTTTCTGAACCTTTGTATTGCATGGGAGGGTGAATCCTAAGCGTTGATCGTTTGGAACTGGTCGGTAATTACTGGTTCTCAGACTGCTGAGCCATGCGCGGGGCAAGTCCGCTGATGTCGTAACCGGCACTGCGGGCTTTGTCGAAAATATCTTGGGCTGGAGAAGTGCGAACAGCATTCAGCGCCCAAAGCACAGTACAACGAGTTCCGGAACGGCAAAAAGCCAATACGGGCTTTTCAGAATCCTGGATCATTGCACCAAAACGATCAACGTCTTCGTCTGAGATATTCCCCGATTCGACGGGCATGTAAACCCAGGTCATGCCATTTTCGAGGGCCGCAGCTTCAATGTCCGCCATCGCAGGCTGGCCGAATTCTTCCTTATCCGGGCGGTTGGCAACCAGGGTTCTGAAGCCAAGCCTGGCTGCCTCTGCTACATCTGTGTAGGTAATCTGGGGAGCGACGGAAATTGTGTCATCGATTTTTCGGATATCCATGGGTTTTCGTCTCCGGATTCGGGAAATATGCAATGCCATCATCATCTCATAGCTGACGACATCTGTCAGAACGATACAAAGCCAATCAGCTCAGTCTTAAATCGTCGTGCTCAAGCCATCATTTGACTCACCGGAGCGGGCACCAGATCTTTTACGTTCAATCAGTTCAAATATACCCATACCGGCCAACATAGAGACCACGAATACAGCGGATTTTATTTCGCCCGCGCCTAGGCCCACCAGCCCTGGCCCGGGGCAGATGCCTGCGATACCCCAGCCAATACCGAATAGTAAGCCACCTATAACCAGGCGTTTATCTATCTGAGACTGGCCCGGTACTTTCATGTTCAGGCCGAGAAATGACAGCGTTCGTTTTCGTGCGATGGTAAATGCGACAACACCAACGAGAATGGCTCCTCCCATCACGAAACCAAGCGAGGGGTCCCATAGTCCTGTAATGTCGAGGAAGCCTAAGACTTTTTCAGGATTTGCCATGCCAGAGACAATAAGGCCAAAGCCAAAAAGCAGACCTGAAAATAATGCGGCAACAGCAGCTTTCATGACATTACACTCCCAAAACGTGTCGAATAACGAAAACGGTTACAAATCCCGCGAACATAAAGCTGACAGTTGCCGCCAATGATCTGGGCGAAAATCGGGATAGGCCACACACGCCGTGTCCGCTGGTGCAGCCCGAGCCATAGCGAGTGCCGATACCCACAAGAAGGCCAGCGATAATAAGGGCAGGGTATCCAGCCTCTATTTCAATGGGCGGTAACTGCGCGACCAGCATCCACAAAACTGGCGCACCGATAAGGCCCGCCAAAAAGGCAAATCGCCAACTTCTGTCGCCGGCAGAACGGGTAAGCAAGCCGCCCAGAATGCCGCTTATTCCGGCTATTCTGCCATTCAGAAGAAGAAAGCCTGCGGCGGCGAGACCCACTAGCACACCGCCAGCAAGTGCAGTCCAAGGAGTAAAATTACTCCAGGCAATGTCAATCATTAGGCATTCTCTAAATAAGGTTTATTGTGGAATAAGCATATAATATGCGGATATAACATTTAAAAAAAGCCCGGCTGGAAGGCCGGGCAGAGGCGTGCGAGTAGTATCCATTAAAGACTTCCAGACAAACCGGTGTCAGCAGGGACTCCGGTATACTCAAGTATTGACTATATTTTGAACACTTCAAGCTTGTTTCGGTTTTGCGTAGCAACATTTTGTCATATGGAAAGCGCCTTTATACTGAAGCCCGTGGCTATGCGGCTTTCAGCCGGACTGAATTTGGCCGCAAGCTGTAATATAATGGCACTTCAAGTGCATTTTTCCTTCCCAGAGGTTGTTACATGTCAGATGAAAACGACAAGAATCCCGAAAATGATCCGCAGTTGGCCGGAAAAATAAAAGATTCTGCCCGTCAGATCTGGCTTGCCGGCTTAGGTGCCTATAACAAGGCAGAGGAAGATACCGGCCGTTTCTTCGATCGACTGGTTCAGGAAGGTGAGCAGCTAGAAAACAAAACCCGCGGCGTAGTGGAGAAGCAGATCCGTTCAGTGGAAGATCGGGTTGAGGGAGTGCGCGACCGTGCAACCGGCACTTGGGATAGGTTAGAGCACCTGTTCGACGATCGGGTGTCTGGAGCGTTGCGCCGGCTAGGGATCCCTAGCAGGGAAGATGTTGAAGCGCTTGAGGGCAGAATAGAAGCGCTGGAAGCTGAATTGTCCGTGCTCAGAGACAGTAACGGCAGGGATGAAGAAGAGTAGTGCTGAGCTGTGACTTGCTACAGACTGAACTGTGACTAACTAAAGATAGTCCCGGCTGATCAATTTCGCGTGTTCTTGCTGCTCAGGTGCAAAATAGGGCAGCATCAAATGCATCATCTGGTACACGCCTCGGCCAGGGTCAACGGACTCCCGATTATCCAAGTGAGAGAGCGTATCGAATGCGCTCCAGTAACAAGCCGTCAGGGTAAGTTGCTCACACAGTGAATCCAGTTCTTCCGAATCAATACACATCATGTTCTGGCGCCGCAGGCTTTCGCAAATACTTCGGAATGCTGCTGTTTTTTTCTGCAAAACTCGCCTGAAGCGGATTTGTAAACGCTCATATCTAGACAGAACGTTAACCAGATCCTGGTACAAAAATCGGTAGCGGGCCACGGCTTCAAATAACAGGTGCAGAAAAAAGCTCTGTTGATCCAAGCTGATATCTACATCCTCCGGAACGGCAAGCAAGTCCAACATCTCCGCTTCAAACGCTGTAAACAGCTCTTCGACAATGTCGCCCTTGCTCTTAAAGTGGTAATACAAATTGCCGGGGCTTATATCCAGCTCATCCGAGATCAGCAACGTTGTCACGTTGGGTTCGCCCTTGCTATTGAACAACAGCAGGCTGGTGTTGAGTATGCGGTCCCGGGTTTTTACTTTTTTCATGTGGCGCCCGGTTAATCCTTAAAGGTCAAAGCTTGCCCAAACCGGGCAATGGTCAGATGGCCGTTCCATCCCACGAAAGCCTAAAGACACCCCCGCTTCCCGGGCTTTGGGTAACAGACTGTGGTTGGCCATAATCAGGTCGATTCGTAGGCCTCGCTTAGGGTCTTTATCAAAGCCTTTGCTGCGATAATCAAACCAGCTGAATGTTTGTGTATCTTCCGGGTGAAGGTGCCGGAACACATCAGTATAGCCTCGGTTTTCAATCTGGCTTAGCCATTCCCGCTCCTCGGGAAGAAAGGCGCACTTCCCGGTGCGCAACCAGCGCTTGGCATTGTCTGGGCCTATACCCACGTCTTTATCGGTAGGCGCTATATTCATGTCGCCCATGACTAACACGTGGCCGACCTGCGCTTTAAGCTCGTCCAGGTAGGCCATCAGATCAGCGTAGAACTTCTTTTTGGCAGGGAATTTTATTGGGTGGTCTCGGCCTTCACCTTGAGGAAAATACCCGTTGACCACCGTAAGCTTCTCACCGTTCACGGTAAACTGGCCGGTAATAAGCCGGCGCTGGGCGTCTTCGGTATCACCGGAGTAGCCTTTAAAAACCTGGTCTGGCTCTACTCGGGAAAGCAGCGCAACTCCGTAGTGGGTTTTTTGGCCGTGAAAATGTGCGTGATAGCCCAGTTCACGAATGGCCTCAACCGGAAACTCTTCGTCTCTTACTTTCGTTTCCTGAATGCCGATAACATCGGGGTTATGGCTTTCGATCAGAGCTTCAAGTTGGTGTAGGCGGGTACGGATACTGTTGGCGTTAAAAGACACAAACATCATGGCTGAAAGCTCTCCTGAAAACTCTCCGGCGTTGGTTGCGGCAGGAGTTTAACACATAGAAACCACGGTATTGCCTTCCCGAAGAGGACAGGTTCAAGGAGTCAGCTCACATTCCGGGTAAGTGCTAATAACATAGCGGATGGTTGCGGTGTAGTTCTGGTCAGCGTTTTCGCGCACGTTGGTAAGGCCTGAATAGGCTGTGAGGGCACCTTGGTTGTTGTAGCCGAGGACGATGGGGTCCACCAGAAACTTAAGTACGAAATTATCCGGGCGGATTTGCACCACGTAATCCGCGTTTACTGCATAGCTTTGTACGGATTCGAGAATAAACGCGTAATCCGTTCCCCGGGTTGGTGCCAGAAAACGAAAATTAACGGGTTCGCCGCTTACAACCCTGTCCCAATTCTGGCGCACCATGTTGTCAAAACCCGCATCAACCACAAGGTTATCTGAAATGTCTACGTTGGAGCGTTCTATATCGCCACTGGGCGGTTGCCATACAACGTTTACCGCCTCCGAGCCCGCATAGGATATTTTCAGGGACTCCTGAAAATTCGGTTGCTGGTAATTTACCGTGGGGCGAATGTCAGACTGGCTGTAATCGAGCTCTTTTTCAGCGAAGGTCTCTTCTCCTTCTTCAGCTTGGCGAACATACGTCACTCTGTGCTCAAGTGGTCGAAAAATCCCGTTATCGCAGGCGCCCTGGATCCTGTGTTGTTCTTCATAGAGCGCTTTCCCGTCCAGGGTTTGTGCAGATCCAGTAAACTGAAAAACGTCGGCAGACACAGGTACCGAAAGTGCGACCAAAACAGGTAAATACCCTGGGTTTAAGTTCACGATGACAGTTCCGGGTAAAGTGATTTGCGGGCAAACAGCAGAAGCGGGAACACCACCAGCCAACCAAGAGCCAATGCGATGAGTGAGGGGACCAGCGCGGGCAGCTCAACGCCACCGATTTTGCTGGCAGACCAATAGGCGAATGAACCGGCAAAAGGTGCAAACAAAAAAGCCAGCCAGACCTTGCGACTGATCCAGTTTAAGGAGTGGCTGAGGGTTGTCATGAAAATAGCCCAGATAGCGACCAGCCAGAGCGGAGTGATCAATACTGCTCCGCTGCCGTCGTCCAGTATTCCAAGCCGGAACCAGAGCCCATCGAGCAGCGAGCCTACAACTGTTCCCAGCCCTATAAACTGAAGTTCCTTAAAGCGATTTTGGCTCACAAACACAAAGTGGATGAGCAGGAACACCACAACCAATACCGGGCCAAGCATATCGGGGTAAACCACGCAGGCAAACCATCCGATCTGAAAAATCATAAAATTCAGCGCATTGCGAGCGGCTTCTGAAGTGATCATAAGCTCAGTATGTTCTGCCGCTTGTTACCGGGTTTGGCGAAAACCAGCTGCGACACGCCTATAGCACGCTCGTTGAACCCCGCCTCGCAGTAAGCAAAGTAGAAGTGCCACAGCTTACGAAAAGCATGGTCGTATCCCATGGATTCAAGCTTTTCACAGTTATTCATAAAACGATCACACCAGTCTCTGAGTGTGCGGGCGTAATGAAACCCCGCATCTTCTGAATGGGTAAGAACCAGGTTCGACTCGTTACGCACCGATTCCAGTATGGTGCCGAACGATGGGATGAAACTTCCGGGGAAAATAAAGCGCTGAATAAAATCCACGTTCTTTAATGCGCGCTGGTAACGCTGTTCCGGCATATTAATGGCCTGAACAAGGGCTAAGCCGTCTGGTTTTAGCAGGGCGTTAATTTGGCCGAAGTAGCTGTCGAGAAATTGTGGCCCTACGGCTTCGATCATTTCGACGGAAACCAACTTGTCGAATTGGCCTGAAAGATCGCGGTAATCATCGAACAACAGGGTGATTTTATCTTCCAGGCCTTCACTGCGAACACGCTCCTGAGCAAGTTCGAGCTGCTCTTTTGAGATTGTGGTGGTGGTTACATGGCAGCCATAGTGCTTCGCCGCGTGTATGCCAAAGCCGCCCCAGCCGGTTCCAATTTCGATCACCCGATCCGTTGGCCGCAAGTCCAGCTTCGTGCATATGGTGTCCAGCTTGTGAACTGCAGCTTCTTCGAGCGTTGATTCCTCGCTTGGGTAAATGGCAGAGGAATACATCATGGTAGGGTCGAGGAATGTCTCGAACAGATCATTACCCAGATCATAATGGGCGCTGATGTTCTTTCTGGAACCGTCTTTGGTGTTTCGGTTAAGCCAGTGCAGGCCTTTTAGCGCTGGCTTGGTTACCCAGCTGAACCGATCCTCAAATTCATTCATGCGATCAATATTGCGGGTAAAGAACCGGAGCAATGCAACCAGATCGGGTGACGACCAGTCACCGGCCACGTAGGCTTCGGCAGCACCAACGCTTCCTCCGGTTAGCAAATCCTGCCATGTGCTCTGATGATGAATAATCAGCTCTGCAGGTTGGTGATCGTTGTTGCCATCGCCAAAAACCAGGTCGTCCATGCTGGATTCCCGAATAGTCAATGTGCCTTCCCCCAACTGCCGGAGCTGCTGGATAACAAGTTTTTTGGCAACACGGCTGGCCAGGGAGTTGGCCTGTTGGGAGTTGGCGATACGACTGGCCGATGTGTTCATGTTCTCCATGAGCTTACCTTTCCTCGAGTCTTGTTTGAGTCGTCAACGCTGGTTACGTCTACACCGTGATCGACACTTCCAAGGCTGTAAGCCGGGTCACTTTCCGCCAGCTTGTCTGGATGGGTGTAGAACGGGGCGCCCTTAAGCTTTAGCTTCAGGGCGTGCCAGTAGATACCGGCGGCCACCTTGAGCGCTTCCACAGGGAACCGGCGCAAACTTTTATGAAGAGTTTTACGTGTTAGTGATGTTCGGTGGACGACCAGAGTGGCATCAAAATGCTTTTTGCCTTCTTCCAGCACGTTCATGTGGATTCTTAACTCTGGTCCCCGGAAGTTAAACGTCCACTCGTAGTGCTGCGCCATGGCGTTGAACGGCGAAACATGAAAGCGCTTGGTGAACCCGAACTTTTCGGTTCGCCAGCCAGCAGAGTTTGCCTCGCTGCCGACGCTTTCTAGGCAGTAAACATGACGTTCGTTCCAGGGTGTGTTGGTAATCTGTGCCAAAACTACAGCTGGAACGTCGCCATTGGCACCGCTTTCACCAGCGCTATAACAGAAGTAGAAGCTGACCGGATTAAACACATAACCGGCGTAGCGAGGGTGGGTAATCAGCTCCACTGCGCCGTCAGGGCGCCAGCCAGTTGCTGTTTCTACCTGTTCGCGTACAGCTTCTGATAAATCACCTGCCTCAGGTCGGAAATAGTCTTTGCGCTTCAGGGACATCCAGTTGAAACGCTCCAAGGAAAAAAATGGGCTTGCGTTGGCAACCTGGTGCCACTCGTCTGTGTCTAGTGCCAACATGCCGGTGTGGTATTCAAACTCATGCTGAACCGGATACAGGCGCCGGTGCCGAATTGAGCCTAATAGCCATTGGCTGCCCATTATCAGAGCTCCACTCCAAAATCATTGGTTACCCGCAGCGCGCTGCGCACGCCATCTTCATGAAAACCGTTGAACCAATATGCGCCGCAATAGTGTGTGCGGTTTTTATTGCCTATCTCTTGGTAGCGCTCCTGAGCCTCAACTGCGCCGAGCGTAAACACCGGATGAGCGTAACTGAAACGCTTAATTACCTTGTCTGGGGCAATGTCGTGACTGCGGTTGAGAGTGACGCAAAAGGTCTCCGGGGCATCGTGGAAATTTTGCAATGTGTTCATGTTGTAGGTAACAGACACCGGCTCAGTGCTGTGCATTGGGATAAAGTAGTTCCACGCGGCCCAGGCTCTGCGGTTTTCTGGCAACACGCTGTGATCTGTGTGAAGAACTACATCGTTCTTCTGATAGGGAATGGCGCCTAAGATGTCACGTTCTTGGTCGCTGGGATCTGTGAGCATGGCTAGGGCTTGATCGCTATGGCAGCCAAAAATAACGTGATCGAACTCGTGGGTCTGGCCTTCAGTTTTGATCGTAACGCCACTCTCGCTCCGGCTTACAGCTTGCACCGGTGTGTTCAGGTGCGTGCGGTCACCTAGGCGCTCCATCATGGCCTTTACGTACTGCTCAGAACCGCCAGAAATAACGCGCCAAGTGGGGCGATCGTCTACCGACAGCATGCCGTGATTGTTGAAGAACTGCAGGAAAAAACGTATCGGGAATTGCTCTAACACGATTTCTGGCGCTGACCATATTGCCGCGCCCATGGGGACAATATAGTTGTTTCGAAAATACCGTGAATAACCGTTACGGCTCAGGTACTCACCCAATGTTTCAGTGCGTTTAACCCTGCCGGCGGCCATGTCCGCGCGGGTTTCTTTGTTGAACCGCAAAATTTCCCGCACCATGTTCAGGAAAGGTAGGTTTAGCAGGTTCTTACGCTGGGCGAACAGGCTGTTCAAGCTGGTCCCGTTGTATTGCAGCCCCGTGGCGCTGGAGCCCACACTAAAGCTCATCTCACTGACTTCAGAGGGCACGCCCAAGCGCTCCATGAGGCGCATGAAATTTGGGTAGGTCCAGTCATTGAATACGATAAAGCCGGTATTTATTGGCCAGGTACGTCCATCTGCCTCGACATACTCCGTGTTGGTGTGGCCACCGGCGTAATCGTTCGCTTCGAAGATTTCTACATCATGCTTTTCCGCGAGAAGCCATGCCGCCGTGAGGCCAGACACTCCCGCACCGATAACAGCAATACGCTGACGTTCGTTGCTCATTCCTTTGTTTCCTGTTCGCTGGAGCTTTTGCGGGCCATGGAGGCGGCCATGCGATCAATCAATGACTGAGGCAGGGCGCCCAGGCACTTCAGAATCCATGTGAAGCGCTTCGGGAAGGCGATTTCGTTGTGGCCCTTGGCAAGGCCGCTGATGATGCGCTCGGCCGCATCCTCCGCCGTCACCAGAAACGGCATCGGGAAGTCGTTACGTTCGGTTAGTGGCGTTTTCACAAAGCCAGGAGACACTAAAACCACATCAATTCCTTCGGCAGAAAGATCCGCCCGCAAACTGTGTGCAAAGTAGGCCAATGCCGCTTTTGAGGCGCCGTAGCCTTCCGCCCGGGCGAAGGGGAACCACCAGGCTGACGAGCCCACAATTACCAACGTGGCGGGCAACCCTTTGGCGCGGGTGCGCCGTAACGCGGGCAGGGCGACCTCAACACAACGGGCCGTACCAACCACATTGGTGTCTATGTTTTTCTCGATCACATCGCTGCTGTAATCGGCGATATCGAGATACTCGCAGGTACCGGCGTTGAGAATGGCCATGTTCAAACTGCCGTGGGATTCCAGAAATGGCGCAATGGCTTGCAGGTTATCCTTGCTGGTAGTATCCGCCACGGCAGGCGTGATGCGTTCTGGCGCTAGGGTCTTTATCTGTTCCAGAGGCTCAGGCCGGCGGCCGGTAACGACAAGCTTATGCCCGCCACGAATCAGAGCGTGGGTTACGGATTCACCAATGCCGGAGCTGGCACCGGTAATCCAGATGTTGGATACGGTGTCGAGGCGCTCACTCATCCTGCATAACCTTTCACCCACCGGATAACGCCACCAACCACAGGTAGGTTTTCATAAAGTAGTTGGCCCGCATCAAAGTAATCCCGGTGATAGCAAACTTTGCCGTTTTTAACCTGCAAGTGACTAATGCCGGCTACCTGTATCTCGCGCCCGCCGCGAATACGTTTGTGACGCAGATGCATGACCCAGGGAATCGTGGCAAAGCTGTTCTGCACCACGGCATCCTTGTAGGCGAAGCGGCAGGAAATAACATTGGCGTAAGCTCCTGCAAAGTACTGCGTTAACGCATCAAGACCTTTCACGGCACCGAGCGGATCTTGGAACCCTATGTCCTCGCTGTACACATCTGGCAGTTTATTCAGATTGCCTTTGTCCAGTTCATTAAACAGGCTCTTGAATTTCTCCAGGGTGCCGGGCACGGCTGAATGGGGGCTGCCTACTTCAATTGTTGGGACGGTTGTCATTTATGCACCCTCCTCGTGTGGTCAAGTTGACGGGTCTCTTCTTGAATACGCTGAGGTATCGGGTTTAGCTCCCAGATAACGCCCATTTTTGACAATACCCAGAGCCCGTACCAGGTGACATCGATTTCGTACCAACGAAACCCCTGCCGAACGGATTGAGGCCAGCGATGATGGTTGTTGTGCCAGCCTTCGCCCAAAGTTAGCAGGGCAAGCCAGAAGTTGTTGCGGCTGTCGTCAGGGGTATCAAATCTGCGTTTGCCCCAGACGTGGGAAAGGGAGTTTATTGAGACGGTGGCGTGGAACAGCGCAACAGTGGATATAAAAAAGCCCCAAACCAGCATCTGTAAACCGTTAGTACCAAGCCCTGGCGCCCACACTGCAAGCGCTTCGCCCAAGCCGTAAATTAGAATGGCTGCTGCGGCCGGAACCAGTGCGTCGAAACGATTGATGAGCTTCAGCTCGGGGAATTTAAGCCAATCGCGTACACGCCGTTCATCTGTAACAAAGCCGGCATCGCAGGTAAACCAACCCATGTGCGACCACCAGAAGCCTCCCTGATGAGGGGAGTGCAGATCCTGTTCCCGGTCTGAGTGCTGATGGTGGTGCCGGTGATGTGCAGCCCACCAAAGGGGGCCGCGCTGTGCGGCACTGGCGCCGAGCACTCCAAATATAAACTGAGCGGCGCGACTGGTTTTAAACGTCTTGTGGGCAAAGTACCGATGGTAGAATCCGGTAATGGCAAACATTCTCACCCAAAAAAAGAAGACGGCAAACCCAATAGCAAATGCACTTGCGCCAGTGTAGAAGGCCAGCAGGCACGCCAGGTGTAATGCTAAAAATGGTATAACGCGAACAACATTGAAGGCACGGGAGTTTGCGTTTATGTGATCCGAACCGGCGTCCGAATCGAACCACCTCAGAATATTGATAAACAAGCTTTGCACTCGGGTCATACCCTGATTGCCCTTTTTGCTCTGAATTGAACCTGAGCACCGAGGTCTTCCGAATATACCGGCTCGGTTGCTTGATGGTTTGTACGCTCTGACCACACTACTTGGATGCACCATAAATCATGTTTAATGAGTCGCTTCGTAGCACAGATGTACGCCGCATTGCCGTTATTGGTTCAGGTCTCGCTGGCCTAACTGCAGCTATCAAGTTGAAACAACAGAATCACGACGTGACGGTGTTTGAAAAAAGCCGTGGCCCTGGCGGCAGGCTTGCTGCAAAACGGATAACAGATGGCTCCGCCGATATAGGCGCTCAGTACTTCACCTCTCGAAATCCAGAGTTTCTGCCGTTTCTTTCCGAGTTTGCCGGCGACAGCAGCTTTGCTGTCTGGAATGGTCAATTCGGGTTTCAGGACAAAGAAGGTCAGTGGCAAGCGTTCCCCGATGAGCCACGCTATGTAGGTACACCCAGAATGACCGCCATTTCTCGGGCGCTGTCTGCTCACGTAACCGTGGTTTCCGAAACTCGTATTGAGCGTTTGGCACCCATTGAAAAAGATTGGATTCTGTTTGATACCAACGGGCAACCGGTGGGTGAATTTGATCAGGTTATTATTACTGCGCCACCTGCCCAGACGAGGGACTTACTTAGCCAGAGTGATCTACCCGAACTGGCTGCTCAGCTCGATGATGCAGTAAGCCGTGTGTTGCCGTGTTGGGCCGTGGCCGCGCACTTTGAAGAAAACCCATGGCGCCACCACGAGGGAATGCGGTGCGATCACCCGGAGCTTTATTGGGTAGCGAACAACTCCAGCAAACCGGATCGCAAAAGGTCTGATGTGGAGGATAACGGCGCATGGTGGGTTCTTCACGCGAATGCAGAATGGACCGAGCGGAATGTAGACACTCCGCCAGAACAAGTAACAGAAAAGATGATAGCCGCATTCCGCCAATTGACCGGAACCGAGGTGGCGGTTACGGACACAGCCACCCATCGGTGGCTGTACGCCCGATCAGAAGGCGGCGCCAACCCTGGATACCTTTGGTTTAAAGAGCAGGGTATTGGCCTTGCGGGTGACTGGCTTAGCGGTGGTCGGGTTGAAGGCGCCTTCGACAGCGCCTGCAGCCTGGTATCTGCGTGCATGGAAAACGCGGTTAGCCCGTAATGCCTGGCGCGGTATTTTTTGTGATGTCTGGGCGGGTGTAAAAATGGCTAATGGTGCTGTCGTTAAATTTGCTGAAAAAGGCACTCACATCCGTGATCTTTTTCAGCGAGCGGGTGCGGTTAATGGGATCCCGAATCAGCACTTTAATGCCGTTAAAGTTATCCTGAATATTGGAGAAACGAGCGTACATGGAGCAGGTAACCACCTGAGCAGGGTTGAGCTCCATGGCCTCTGCCAGCCAGGCACTATGGCCGGCTATTTCGCTGGAAGAGAGGTCTTCACGGGTATCCAGATGATTCAGTTTTACGCGATTAACGATGCAGAAGGAAAAGCTTTCTGGCCGTCGGCGAGCCACCTTTCGGAAGGCTTCCCAGAAGAAGCTGTCGGTAAGCTCGGCGAAGTACTGCATGTTGCTCAAGCAGGTATCGATCCACTCAAAGCTTTCTGGATCTTCCAGAACTTCGTTGATTGCCTCGCGCAACAGCCAGTCAAACCCCAAGGCTGTTTTGTGGGCATACACCTTGCGGTACATCTGGTAGCGACTGTAAATAAAATCTTCAAGCGCCCCAAGGCCTTTTTGGGTGATGGCTAGACCCAACCAAGGTTTTGATTCATCCCAGCCAAAGCGCAGGTTGCTAAGCAAATGATCGAGATTGAGGCCGCCAATGGTGACAGACGAATGAAATCCGTCACGTAACATGTAATCGGCGCGGTCGGCGTCAATTTCCCCAGACACAATGGACGAGAGCAAGTCCAGCACCAAGCGTGGGATGTTTTCGCTGATCAGAGATCCGGCTTCGGCATCCGCACCCGCAATAAAGCTCCAAAATGTTCGTGCGTGCCGGCAAAATGTTTTGCTAGGCGTCACATCTGTGGTTTCCATGATACCGATGACGTCCTGAGCATGAATGCCGGCGCTATCCAAATCCACCGCCGATAACACATCGTGAGCAACCCGCACAGAATAGTGTTCATGTTCGAGTTCTTCTGGCTCTGCGCTGTGGTAGGCGGAATAATCAACGCCTTCCCACAAATCCGCAAACCGACCGGGCCGAGACATCAGTTTACGAATGCGCTGTGCCTGTGTGAATTGGTGCGAGAAACTGGAATGGCCACTGTCATGAAGCAGGCAGCCCAAGCGAATGGTTTTGGCTAAATAATCTATGGCATCCAACTGGCTCAGGCTTAGATCTGTCTGCTCGCTCAACTGACGCTCTCGGAGATAGGCATCAATCATCGAGCGAAACATGCGGGTGCCCACATGCATTACACCAATGCTGTGCAAGAAGCGGGAATGGGTTGCACCTGGGAAAACCAGGCTTAGGATGTCGTTTTGGCAGATATTACGTAGCCGCTGGAACAATGGGTGGTCAATCACCTGAATCTCATGCCTGTATAGCGGAATCGCGCCGTGAACCGGATCCATGATCAGCTTGTCATAGGCACCTAACAGGTCATTTACCGCTCTTCTCATTCGCAGGAATCTCCCGATTTCGCCAAACTGGCCTTGTTATATCACAAGGGCATGCCAAAATAGATTTTGACACGTCATTTTTCGTTTATCGCTGGTAGTTTAGGGCAATAGCCATGACCTCGCGCACCGAGCGCCTTTTAGTTCGAATACTGATAATTGATGCAGACGATAAGGCTCGCGCCGAACTTGCACGCTACCTAGAACCACGGGGGTTCTACGTTTCTGGTTACCCTAATCTCGTTACCGCGCTTGCGTCGTTCGACGATAGCACGCCCGACATTATCTTTGCAGACCTTGCACCGACGGGAATCCAGGAGCTTGCGGGCAGTCTAGATGAGGCTGAAACCTACATTCCCATCGTTGCTTGCTCTTCCACCGAATCGAGTACGGATGTGGTGGATGCTATTCGTGCCGGCGCTTCAGATTTTCTACTCAAACCCAGTTGTAACGACAAAAACGCGTTAAGTGATGTCATCCGTAAACTGCTTGAGCGGGTTCGAGTCAGGAGGCTAAACCAACTTTACCGGCAGGAACTCGAAGACGCGAACAGCGATCTCAGAGACGGCATCGCCGAATTACGTGCCGACCAGAGAGCGGGGCGCAAGGTGCAGTTGCGCATGTTGCCAGAAAAAGAACAGATGACTGGCGGACTGTATGTGGACCACCTGATTAAACCGTCTCTGTATCTGAGCGGCGATTTCCTCGATTACTTCCCGCTTACCGACGATAAAACCCTGGTTTACATAGCCGATGTGTCTGGCCATGGGGCCAGTTCTGCGTTTGTGACCGTACTCCTGAAAAACCTCAGCAACCGCCTGCAGCGCAACTTCCGCCGGGGGTCTAGCGACGACATCCTTTATCCCGATCGGTTTCTTGAACGAGTTAACTCAGAATTGCTTGATACCGGGCTGGGTAAACACGTCACCATTTTTGTTGGTATTATTTCTCTTAGTGAGCGTACATTAGAATATGCGGTCGGCGCCCACTTCCCGATGCCAGTATTATCGTTTGAAGATGGCGAAACCGCTTTTCTGGAGGGCAGTGGCCTTCCAGTAGGACTTTTTGAGACTCCACAGTGGGAAGTGTACAAGGTGCCGTTGGATAAACCCTTCCACTTGATTCTGTTCTCGGATGGCATTCTCGAAGTCATCCGCCAAAAGAGTCTTGATGAAAAGGAGCAGAGACTACTTGAACTCGTATCTGGAGGTCGTCACACTGTCGCATCTCTTAGCGAGGCTCTTAACCTCGACGAGATCACAGAGTTACCGGACGACATCGGTATTGTGACGGTTACTGATACGGTTTCAGTGTCAGACACCCCGTCGTTGAAATAGTGGCAGTGTGAGACATGGCTGGTTATAAAATCCTACAGGCTGAGAAACAGGGCATATACGTCCTGAAGTTTATTGGGGAAATCCGGCTGAACCTTTGTTGCACGCTGGACAATCTGGTGGACTCCATCACCCTGGATCCGCAATTCAAAACCGTGGTGATTGATCTCACGGAAACCGAAATCATCGACAGCACCACCCTCGGCCTGCTAGCCAAGATCGCCATGG